>JBBQDY010000272.1:0-4833 GCA_038320155.1 Cytophagales bacterium | reverse complement strand
ATGATTCACATCGTGACCATCAACAGGTCCAAAATAGCGAAGATTCAGGGACTCAAATAGATTGCTCTGATTAAGTAAAGTCGATTTGATTCCTCCTTCAACTTTTGAGATGACTTCCTGTGCGCTGCTTCCAAATTTGCTCAGTTTGCCCAGGATTTTCCACACTTCATCTTTAACCTTATTATAAGTGCGTGAAGTAGTTATGTCTGTCAAATAATCTTTGAGCGCACCGACATTGGGGTCGATGGACATACAGTTATCATTCAGAATAATCAAGAGGTTGGTATCGCTGACTCCGGCATGGTTCATGGCTTCGAAGGCCATTCCACCCGTCATGGATCCATCTCCAATCACTGCTACGTGCTGAATTCCTGATTTCTTGTATTTGGAAGCTACCGCCATTCCAAGAGCTGCGGAGATGGACGTGCTGGAGTGGCCTACGCCAAAGGTATCATAGTCACTTTCTTTTCTTTTTGGAAAGCCTGAGAGTCCACCATAAATTCGGTTGGTATGAAATTGATCTCTCCTGCCGGTGAGGATTTTGTGTCCGTATGCCTGATGCCCAACGTCCCAAACGAGTTGATCCTCGGGCGTATTTAAAACATAATGAAGTGCAACAGTCAATTCTACTACTCCCAAACTTGCTCCAAAATGACCTCCATAGACAGAGACATTGTCTACAATGAATTGACGCAATTCGTCACAAATCTGAACCAACTTGTCCTTATCAAATTTCTTAAGGTCAGCGGGGCTATTGATTTGGGCTAATAATTCTCCTGGTTGTATCAGCATTCTGATTATTCGGTTTCACAAAAAAGATAACATAACTACCGGGTCTTTGTTTTCCCGTCAGTGTAATCATCCAGAGTCTTTGCTCTTTCAACAGTCATTCCAATTAATCTTTACCTTTAATGGATATCTTTGACTGCCACGCGGTAAAATTAACCATTAATTTAAATATCCTTTGAGTTTCGAAATCAAATTATCACTCTTCGAAGGCCCATTCGACCTGATGCTTTTTTTTATAGAGCGAGACGAATTGGATATTTATGACATTCCTATCTCCAAGATTACCAATGATTTCCTCGACTATATCCACAATTTGGAGAAAATGGAAATCGAGGTAGCAAGTGATTTTATCCTCTTTGCTGCGACTCTGATGAAGATCAAATCCCGAATGCTTCTTCCTAGACCTGAGCTCAATGAAGCCGGTGAGGAAATGGATCCTCGAGAGGAATTGATTCGAAATCTGTTGGAATACAAAAAATATAAATCTGTGGTTGAGGAGCTTTCAGCTATGGAAGGAGAGCAACTATCTAAAGAAAAAAGAGGCAACATTGCTGCTGAGCTACTGGAATTGACCAAAATGGACGACGTCGATTCCGAAATGCAACATGTAGATTTATATAAATTATTGAAAGTCTTCCAGCGAACTATGTCAAAACTGGCCTCAAGGGAGGATCAGACAACGCATACGGTCATCCAATACCCGTACACTATTACCCAACAAAAAGACTTCGTTTTGGAAAAAATCAGTTTTAAGAAACAAGTGCCATTCACTGATTTTATTAGATTCAAAGCCGATAAGATTTTTGTCATCTATACTTTTTTAGCTATTCTGGAGCTTCTTCAATTAGAATTAGTAACCATAGTGATCGGAGAGGGATTCAATAATTTTTGGGTAGAAAAGACTGAGCCTTTGGCAATTCTGTAAAATATGAAGTTGGATAATAAAAAGATCTTTCAGACACTAAATCCCAATAAAGTCTGGGTTCCCGTAATCATCGGACTCGCTATTGTATTTGCGATGTTTTACTTCGACCCTTCCGTCAACGAGAATAGTCTCAAGGTCATAAAAGATGCTTCCATTTCTTGGATTATTGTTGCAGCGTTATTTATCCTGATAAGAGATGCTGGATATGTCTATCGGATTCGGGAGATTACCGGTAAGGAGCTTACATGGACTCGTGCTATCTATGTGATTATTCTTTGGGAGTTTGCATCAGCAGTCACACCTTCAGTGGTAGGAGGAACTGCTGTCGCGATGTTTATCCTGAACAAAGAAGGAATCAAACTGGGGAGAGCGATTGCCTACGTTATGGTGACAGCCATTTTAGATAATCTCTTTTTTGTGATAGGCGCGCCAATCATCTTGTTTTTTGCAAAAGGAAATATTTTCCCAGCCAGCAAGGTTTTGGAATCTCAACTTCAAAATAGCCTTCAAGCTATTTTTTGGATCAGCTACGCACTTTATGCCTCTTATAGTTTGATTATGGCTTTGGCGCTGTTTTACAGACCGCGGGTTTTTAAATGGGTTTTAATCAAGATTTTCTCCATCAAATTCCTTCGAAAATGGAAGCATGATGCGGATGAATATGGCAATCAAATCATAGAGGCGGCACGAGAGCTTTCTGGCAAAAACTGGCGCTGGTGGTTGCCTTTGGTCGTGGCGACTTTATTGATTTGGTGCTCGAGGTACTTCATGCTGAATGCCTTGATTTCTGCCTTTGTTCCGCTGACTTTGGAGCAAAACGTAATAGTTTTTGCCAGACAGGTGATCATGTGGATCGTGATGATGATCTCGCCAACACCGGGAAGTAGTGGTACGGCCGAGTTTTTCTTTGCCCAGTTCTTTACCCAATTCTTAGAGGGCTACACTTTTATCACCAGTATCCTATGGAGATTACTTTCGTATTATCCTTACTTGTTTTTAGGAGCGGTGTTTTTGCCTAGATGGATCAGGCAGGTTTTTTTCAAGAAAAAGAATAAAAAATCATCCACCGATGCTCGGGAATCTTAGCCTAAGTCAACTAGTAAATATCACCAAGGGAAAGCTAATCAACGGTGGTAAAAATCAATTGATCAATCAAATCAGTATTGATTCGAGGCAGATTTATAATCCGAGTAACACCCTCTTTGTTGCCCTGCAAGGAGCAAAAGCAAAGGGAGAAACCTTTATTGCAGACTTGGTCGAAATGGGGGTGGAGGTCTTTTTGGTGTCTTTTGAAGGGTCAGATAAATTGGGAGAAACTTTTAAAGATGCAGTCTTCATCGGCGTACATGACACCAAAGTAGCCCTTCAGCAAATCGCAAAATATATCCGGGAGCAGTTTGACAAACCGGTCGTCAGCATCACCGGTAGCAATGGAAAAACTATCGTAAAAGAATGGCTGGGACAGATTCTAAGTCAAAGCTTTGCAGTTGCAAAAAGTCCGAAAAGCTACAATTCCCAGGTGGGCGTTCCACTTTCGATTTTCGGGATAGAATCGTATCACCAGGTGGCAATCTTGGAGGCGGGCATTTCAAAGTCGGGTGAAATGCATGCTTTGCAACAGATGATTCAGCCTAATCTGGGGATTTTCACTAATCTGGGTTCTGCTCATCAGGAAGGATTCCCGGATTTGAAAAGTAAACTTCTGGAAAAGCTGAGTCTATTTCGATCCGCAGATCTGCTGATTTATTGCGGTGATCAAGAAAATGTTAGAGTCGAAGTCGAAAACACTTTTCCCCAAAAAAAAAGAATCAGCTGGTCTGACAAAGAGGGAGCTGAATTTACGCGATCACTAAAAATAAGTGATGGAAAATCGCGTATGATTCTACTCAAAAATGAGTTAAGCACGACTACTTTTCACTTGCCTTTTACAGATCCAGCTTCACTGGAAAACATCACCCATGCGATCATCGCAGCACTCACTTTAGGGCAGAATCCAGAGATGATTCAGGCTGGAATCAGTCAATTAAGGCCTGTGGATATGAGGTTGACACTCAAGCCAGGTGTCAATGATTGCCTTTTGATCGATGATACGTACAACAATGACTTAGCCGGGCTGAAAGTTGCGCTGGATTTCATGAATCAGCAGCGGGAAAAGAAAAGAAGAATTCTGATTCTTTCCGATTTGCTCCAGCAGGGAAATCCTTCCTTGATCTATAAGGAAGTTGCTGAATTGATTAACACCTATCAGTTTGATCTGATTATTGGCGTGGGAACTGAGATTCAGGTACTGGACCGGCTAATTGATCAAAAGTTTCTAGGATTTCTATCCACAGATGAGGTTCTGGCGTGGATCGATCCGAATGGTTTTTCCAACGATTTGATCCTTATAACCGGAGCTAGGGTGTTTCGATTTGAGCGTTTGGTCAATCGCCTTCAACAGCGAATACACGGCACTACGCTAGAGATCAATCTGAATGCGCTGACTCATAATTACAATTTCTACAAAAGAAAAATCAATTCCGGGACGAAGGTGATGGTCATGGTTAAAGCTTTTGCATACGGTGGCGGGGCGGCCGAAATCGCAAATCACTTGCAGAAAATGGGTGCTGATTATTTGGCAGTTGCCTTTTCAGACGAAGGAGTGGTCTTAAGAAAGGAGGGGATTCAATTACCCATCATGGTACTGAATCCGGTGGAAGAGTCATTTGGGCTTTGTCGGGAATATGATTTGGAACCGGTAGTTTTTAGTCCCGAATTTTTCAAGAGTTTGGGAGAATGGTGTCGCGATCATAGCTATCAGATGAAGATTCACCTCGACTTGGATACCGGAATGCGTCGTCTTGGGTTTGAGGAAAAGCATTTGGCAGTTTTAAACAAGCTGCTTCAAGATTTTCCGGACTTGAAAGTCGCCTCGATCTATACTCATCTTGTTGGTGCAGATGAAGAGATTCATCGCAAATTTTCAATGGAGCAGCTCCAGCTTTTTTCTAATATGAGTCAGGAAATCTGTCATAGTCTCCATTATCTACCGCTTTTACATGCCTTAAATTCTGCGGGGATTATTGCTTTTCCGGAGTATCAACTGGATATGGTTCGATTGGGGATCGGGCTTTACGGAT
>JBBQDY010000271.1:0-4836 GCA_038320155.1 Cytophagales bacterium | reverse complement strand
AAATAGAAAGAGGTGAATACCTTGACCATAAATCTGCTGTAAAAAAGATTCAGGATTGGCGATGAAAATCGTTTGGAGTGAGGATTCTGTAAATCAGTTCTCTGATTTTTTAAAATGGATTGCTGAGGATTCTATATTTCAAGCTGAGAGAATTGAAAATAAAATTGTTAAAGAAATAGAGGAGCTTCCTAAACATCCAAAACGATATCCTTCCGATAAATTCAAGTTGAATAATGGAGGCGAATTCAGGGCTTTTGAAATGTTCAATATTCGGGTATCGTATAAAATTGCATCTGACCAAATTCAAATTTTGAGAATTAGACATGTGAAACAAAAACCGATGAATTTTTAAAAAAAAATCACCGCTTATCTTCCCAAGGTAGATAAACCACTTTTTTGGTCTCAAAATATTCCTCTTGGAAGTAATCATCTAAATGATACACGACGTAGGACTTGTCCAGTTCGTCCATTTCCTCATCTACATCTCCGCCTTTGAGGTAGAGAATGCCATTTTGAAACTCGTTGAAATCTTCCTTACGGATCTTGTTTTTCACCCAAGGATAAAAATTGGCCATTCGAGTCACTGCTCTACTGATCACGAAATCGTACTTGCGAACCAACTCTTCAGCTCTTGCCTGCTGAGCTTCTACGTTGGCTAGCTTCAACTGCTTCACCACATCTTTGACCACGGAGATTTTTTTTCCGATCGAGTCGACCAGATGAAAATGAGTCTCTGGAAAAAGAATGGCGAGCGGGATCCCAGGGAATCCTCCTCCGGTCCCAATATCAAGGACTTTGGTTCCAGGTTGAAATTCCATGACTTTGGCTACGCCTAAAGAATGAAGCACATGATGCACATAGAATTGCTCCATGTCCTTGCGGCTGATCACATTTATTTTTGAGTTCCAATCGGCATATAGCTCCCCCAATCTATCAAATTGATCTAACTGGGTTTCGCTCAAGCCGGGAAAATAAGTGCTGATTGATTCAGTTTCTTGATTCATCAAATGTGTTTTTCTTTTCCTGCAGCGATTTCATACAGCAGTTCTCGAGACCTGTGCAATTGAGCTTTTACTGTACCCAATGGTTTTTCCAATTCCTTTGCGATTTCCTCATAGGATAGTTCGTCGAAATAACGGAGTTGAACAAGTTTGCGGTATTTCGGAGGGAGTTTGTCTACAAAGATGCGGACCATTTCAATTCGCTGAGTACGGATATACTCATCCTGTGGATTGTTATCATCATCGGCCACATCGATGTTTACGGAGTTTCCGCTATCATCCGAAAGAGTGTTGTTCAAGCTCATGGTCTTGAGTTTCTTCTTCCGGATAAAATCAATGGTGTTATTCGTAGCAATTCGAAACAGCCAGGTACTAAAGGTGTAATCTTTTTTGAATCGGTGCAGGTTTTTGAATGCCTTGGCAAAAGCTTCCATGGTCAAATCATCCGCATCATCTGCATCTCGAATCATTTTGAGGATCATGTAAAAAACCGCTTTTTTATAACGCTTCATCAGCGCAGCATATGCTTGCTGATCCTGTTCCTGTACGGCCTTGTCGATGAGGTCAAAATCCTCTAAGGCTTTATTCGAAAAATCACGTTTGTTTATTTCCATTGAATGTCTTTTTCCTGATGGGAAATGCTGCCCAAAATCCAAAAATAACCTAGATACACGAAGTCAAGCATCCAGATCGCTTTGGTGGGAGCTATTCCCCTGATCTTCAAGTCAGCCTTGTTGAAAACTAGTGTAACAAATACAGACCTTAGAAGCATAATACCGAAAACAATCGAAAATTGTTCCCAAGATTGATCCAAACCAAAATAAATCAACAATCCAAACCCCCCAATCCAGAATAATGCATGAGAAAAAGCATATAATCCAATTTTTTGTTTGTCCCCCGAGTCGTAGTATTTTCCAGCGTGGAGATGTCTTTTCTTTTGGATGAGATATTCGGCAATAGTTTCTTTCGGCTTTGAAGTGGTATTGGAGTGCGGGTCCATTACGATGGAGGTGTTACTTCCAGTTGCGTACTGATTGACGAAAAGGTCATCGTCGCCCCCCTGAATGCTCCAAAGTCCCTTGAATGCTTTGACTTCCATGAAGAAGCTTTTGCGATAGCAAAGATTTCGACCAATAGCCATAAATGGACGATTCCATAGTCCAAATGACATATAAAATAAAGCGGTCAATAAGGTCTCAAACTGAATCCAGGAATTGAGGAATCCAGTCTTTAATTCGTAGGAAGAGAATCCGATAGCAAAAGTTTTGCCCTGAGTTCGAACAGGTTCGGTCATTCGTTTGATCCACTGATCTGTGTCAGGTAGGCAATCCGCATCGGTCAGTAGGATCACATCATGCTTTGCAACTTTGATCCCCAAGGTCAATGCAAATTTCTTCGGAGTAACGTGCGCGGGGGTGTATTTTATGGTCACAGATCTCAATCTTGGATAGATCTCCATAAATTCTTCTAGAAGCCTTTTGGTACGATCTGTCGAGCGATCGTTCACAATCATCACATCAAATGAAGGATAATCTTGCTCAAATAATTTTGGGATGAGGACTTTAAGATTCTGGAATTCGTTGTGTGCTGCGATCATCACCGTCACACCTTCCGAAGAAGTCCCTTGACTAGGGTTTGTACTTTTCCCTGCGTAAAACGCAGTTCTACCAAAAATAACCAACAGGTAGATCACCTGAATAACTACTCCAATACCGAATAACAACCAAAGTAAAAATAGGCCCATAGGTCAATTTGCTGGGCAAATATAAAATCAAATTCAGCATTCGTTTAAGAATAAGGGTATATTTTTGTAGCCTTTTAGGACAAATAATCAAAATGTCCAGAAATAGCATCAAGCATGAAATTTACGCTTTCCAAAACAGATCAGAATACCAAGGCACGGGCTGGAGTAGTAACTACTGATCACGGAGAAATCCAAACTCCTATTTTTATGCCTGTGGGGACGGCAGGCTCTGTAAAAGCAGTCCACCAACGAGAATTGGATCAGGATATCAAAGCTCAAATTATCCTTGGTAATACCTATCATCTCTATTTAAGACCAGGATTGGATATTCTCGAGCGAGCTGGCGGTCTTCACAAATTCAATGGCTGGGAAAAACCAATTCTGACTGATAGTGGGGGATACCAAGTGTTTTCACTGTCAGGAACTCGGAAGATTAAGGAAGACGGGGTGATGTTTAAATCTCATATTGACGGGTCGAAGCATCACTTCACACCAGAAAATGTGATGGATATTCAGCGCACCATTGGAGCGGATATCATTATGGCTTTTGATGAATGCACTCCCTATCCCTGCGAGTACGGCTACGCCAGAAACTCGATGGAAATGACCCATCGCTGGCTGAAGCGCTGCATCAATCGCTTTGATGAGACTTCAGGGAAATATGGTTACAGCCAGACTTTATTCCCGATTGTTCAAGGTTCTGTTTACAAAGATCTGAGAGTTCAATCAGCGGATTTTATTGCTTCTTGTGGTCGAGATGGGAATGCAATTGGCGGCCTTTCCGTAGGTGAACCGGCTGAGATGATGTATGAAATGACCGAATTGGTGACGGATATTTTGCCAAAAGATAAGCCACGCTACTTGATGGGAGTTGGGACACCGGCAAATATTCTCGAATGCATTGCGCTCGGCGTGGATATGTTCGACTGTGTAATGCCGACCAGAAATGCCCGAAACGGAATGCTTTTCACCTCAGAAGGATTTATAAATATCCGAAATGAAAAGTGGAAGGATGATTTTACTGCAATCGACCCCACGATTGGCGGATATGCGAGTACTTTTTATTCAAAAGCTTACCTTCGTCACCTGACCATCAGCAAGGAGATCTTGGCGGCGCAGATAGCAAGCATCCATAACTTAAGTTTCTATTTATGGTTAGTGGGACAGGCGCGTGAGCATATCCTTGCGGGCGATTTTAGCGTTTGGAAAGATCACATGGTGAAAAAAGTCAGCACTAGATTATAAGATGAAGATTCTCGATAAACTGATCATAAAAGATTTCCTGAAAACCTACTTTTTTGTAGTACTCATGCTGATTCTTATTGTATTGGTTTTGGATTTTACTGAAAAGAACGACACTTACATTCGCAACGATGTCCCTTCCCGGGAGATATTTAAATACATGGGAAATTACGGCCTGTATTTGAATAATCTCCTAACTCCGATTACGGTCTTTATCTCGGTGATTTTCATTACTTCCAAAATGGCCGGAAGAACTGAGATTATTGCGATTCTAAGTAGTGGAGTAAGTTTCCCTCGGATGCTCAGACCTTTTCTATTTGCTGCAGCAATGATTGGTGGAGCGAGCTTCCTGATGAATGGCTGGGTGTTACCCGTTGCGACAGCTGGAGTGACTAAGTTCCGATTGACTTATCTTGATAAAGGAGCGGCATCCACCGAGCCAAATATTCATATCAAAGTGGGACCAGATTCCTATGCCTATTTAAGTAGGTTTTACAAGACTGGCTATACTGGTTACCACTTCACTTTGGAAACAATTCGTGATGGAGAATTAATAGCAAAGCTTTCTTCTGATCGAATCGAATGGGACACTGCCAAAAATGTCTGGGTACTTCGTGATTGGAAACTACGTGAATTGAATGAGCGTGGTGAAACTTATACCGTCGGAGAAAATCTAGATACAACTTTGTCCATTACTCCTGAGGATTTTGATCTGCCGGAAAATCACCACGAAACACTCAAACTACCTCAGCTTAGCCAACAGATCCGAATCTTGGAAGATCGAGGTGCTGATAATGTCAGTTTCTACAAGATTGAGCGATACGTGCGATTTATGTCGCCCTTTGCAGC
>JBBQDY010000270.1:0-4842 GCA_038320155.1 Cytophagales bacterium | reverse complement strand
GTGTTTATCACAGCAGGTCTATTTGTGGCGGGTATCGCAGTGATTACGATCAGTTTTCAAGCTATGAAAGCTGCTGCAAGCAATCCTGTAAATTCATTGAAAAGCGAGTGAGGGAGATTTACGATTTACGATTTACGATTTCGGATTTTGTAATTACGTCATTGCGAACGACGAAGGAGTGTGGCAATCTGTTTATGCCCATCTATGCTTGTGCCCATTATGAAGAATAAGTGCAACTCGAAGAAAATAAGGATTTAGGGAAATAAACTAAATCGAAGCTGGCGAACTTTAATTCATAAGTGTTTTATGCTACACAACCCATGTTGGTGGAATCAAACTAAAGTTATTTATTTTGTCCCTTTAGGGACTGTCTATGGGTAGCTTTGGAATCGCAAAGCATATTAAGCTGTGCCTTTAGGTACAGCCCTTTGATTTGTAACCCGATTTTAGTGCCGTACCTAAAGGCACGAGATGGAACAAAACAACGTGTTAAATTGAATATCGAAGTAGTATAATCTTATTAATCTTAATGAGTATTCGATTTTCTGCCAGTAACAATTTAAAAGTATTATTATAAAGCAAACTCCTCTCTTTATTTGAGTCCGCATCTGTCTCCCGTCTTTGGTCTTCCCTGCCTTTAAAGCAAATAGTATAACGCTAGTGGTATCATTCTGAATAACGGATCATAAATTGACTGAATTTTATCGATTTGATATCCGTTAGCTTACGAAGTTAACTTTTTGAAAGTAGAGGGAATTCTGAATAAAGGATCATAAATAGACTGAATTTTAGGCGATTTGATATCCGTTAACTTACGAAGTCAACTTTATCAAAGTAGAGGGAATTGCGGACAATCTTATTAATCTAATAGAAATCAACCATGTGGAAAAACCACTTTAAAATTGCCTGGAGGAATCTTTTGAAAAATAGAGGTAACTCGCTGATCAATATAGCTGGGCTGGCTTTGGGTGTGGGGGCATGTTTGATTATTTTGAATTTTGTGCTTTTTGAATTCAGCTACGACCGTTTTCATAGCAAAGCCTCGGCGATTTACCGGATTACAAGTCAGTCAAAAAATGAGCTTCAGAATGGTACTCCGCTTTCACCAATGCCACTTGGTCCTGAAATAAAGCGGAATTACAAGGAAGTTCTACATGCTACTCGGATGATTTTACCATGGAGCGGTCAAGCGGCGTCAAGCACTTTGGGGCGACTTGATCAGGGCAAAACCGAGGTAAAGAAAAACTTTGACTGGGGGTTTTATACTGATCCGGATTTTTTTGAGCTCTTTGATTTTCCCATGCTTGTGGGGAACGCTGGTCAAGCGTTGGCAAAGCCAAACTCGATTGTGCTGGCTGAGTCAGCAGCGGTGAAATTGTTTGGCGACAACTGGAGGCAAAGCTATGTTTTGGGTCAATCGGTGGAATATGTCAATGAATATGATCGCTTTTACTTGGAAATCACGGGCGTTATTTCAGATGCCCCCGAAAACTCCCATTTCAGGTATGACTTTTTGGCTTCATTTTCTACGCTGAGCACGGGCTTTGCAAAAGACTTTGTAGAGACTTGGGAAGGAAATCAGGTTTATACCTATCTAGAGTTTTCTCCTGTTTCAGACCCTCGATTAGTTGAAAATCAGATTCAGAAATATGTCTTCGAAAATGCTCCTGAAGAGATTAGAAGCCAATTGCAATTTGGGTTTCAGCCTCTGTTGGATATTCACTTGAAATCTAATTTGGAGAATGAGCTAAAAGTGAACGGGGATCTTTCCAGAGTTTATTTTCTGATAGGACTTGCGCTGTTGATACTCCTAGTTGCTATCGCAAATTATATCAATTTGAGTATTGCGAAATCGATAGCAAGAGGAGCGGAAGTTGGAATCCGAAAAATAATGGGAGCCAGGCGACCACAACTGATCCAGCAGTTTCTGGCAGAATCTTTTATTCTAGTTCTGCTTGCGCTGCTATTGGCAATTGTGATAATTTTCCTGTCCCGGCCGTTTTATTTTCAGCTCACGGGTTATCACCTCAATCTGTCTGCACCTACATTATGGATTATTATCATCGCTTCTGCACCGGTATTGGCGTTTTTTGCAGGGATTTATCCCGCATTTGTACTTTCTGTATTTGATCCTATACGGCTGGTGAAAGGTAGTTCAGCCAAGATTGCAGGAAGTTTTGATCTAAGAAAAGTTCTCGTAGTGGCACAGTTTACTATCGCCATCATTTTGGTTGCTTTTACTACGACGATGTTTCTTCAGGTTGATCACATGAGAACTTCAGACCCAGGTTTTTCAAAAAATGGAATTCTTGTTTTGAAAGGCCCAACGAATAGAACAGAAACCTGGATCGAACATGATCAAAAACCCAAAACGGAAACTGATGAATCCGATGTTTTCAAAGATGAGGTGATGCAACTTGCCGGTGTGGAGGAAGCGACCTTGTCTTGGTCCGTTCCGGGCGGGGCAAAGTTGATGTCAGGAATACGATTGGCTGAAAAGCATCAAAATGCCGCTGTAAATGTCATGGTCACGGATAATGATTATGCAAGCGTCTATGGAATTCAAGTTTTGACTGGATCTTATTCCACTGACAATGGCGTTGTGATCAACGAAAGTGCATTGGGGATTCTGGGTTTTGAAAACCCAGAGAAAGCAATAGGAATGACCTTTCGAGATGAACGAGATCTTGAATACCGCATCAATGGCGTTATTCAAGACTATCATCACTTTGGATTCAAAAATAAAATTGAAGCCTTGATTTTTGCCAAAAACGATCCTAGTTACAAGCTTGACTCTTACTATAGTCTAAAGTTGAATCAAGAGAATTTGGATAGAACGATCACCGAGATCCAAAGTGCTTATGCAAATGTATATCCTAGTGATGCTTTCGACTATTTTTTCATGGATTCTCACTTCGAAAAGCAGGTTCAGAATGAAAGAACCTTCACCAAAGTATTCACTTTATTTGCGTTAATGGCCATAGCAATAGCCAGTTTAGGTCTTTTTGGGCTAGCCCTGCATAATGTGACAGAAAGATCCAAAGAGCTAGGTATTAGGAAAGTATTGGGTGCTAGTGTCGCAGCCATTCTAACTTTGCTTTCCAAAGATTTCATCAAATTGATTTTGATAGCTGTAGTTATTTCTATTCCCGTTTCATGGTATGCTATGGACAAATGGTTGCAAGGTTTTGCTTATAGAACCGAACTAATTTGGTGGATTTTCCCGCTGGCAGGAGCTGGTGTTTTGAGCATCGCATTACTCACAGTTTTTTCACAATCCATCAAAGTGGCACTGGAAAATCCAGTAAAAGCGTTGAAGCGTGAGTGAGTATCGACATAGCGAGACGAGGCACGAGGCGAGGCAATGTTCAAGTAATTTATCTTGGTCTCTGTCACAGAGTCTGAAATAGTAATGCTCAGCAAAGATTTGAAATGTATGATTTGTGTCCCTAAGACATTCCGAACTAGTGTTGACTAGCTAGTTTGCGGTGAATAAAAGTTCTTGAATCTTGGAGATTCAATTTTTAGAAAAACTTAACTTGTATCTATATGGAAGAAGATATCAGATGGCAGCAGCGGTTTTCCAATTTCAATAAGGCTTTTTCCAAAATTGTCCCAAGCAGTCAAACAAGCTGGAGAAGAAATTGTCTGAGCTGGAGACAGAAGGTTTGATTCAGCGATTTGAATATACGTATGAGCTCGCTTGGAAAACCCTTCAGGACTATATAAAAGATATTGGAATAGCTGATATCAATGGACCATCCAAAGTTTTACAGGAAGCCCTCAAAATGAAGTTAATTACAGATTCCGAAGGCTGGAGTAAGTTGAAAAAAAGCAGAGAAAAAAACTTCTCATACCTATGATCCTGAGATTGCTGAGGAAATAAAAGAGTTGATTTTGGATCTGTTCTTTAAGCTTTTTAGTGACCTTCAAACCAAGCTTGAATCCGAAAGATCAGGCAACCAAAACTTATTGGGTCTATGAAAAATACTGGCATTAGCGAAAGCATATTAGCAACCATAAAGATAGTTTTTCAAATTATCCAGAAGTTGAGAAAGCAGTTCTTTTTGGATCTAGGGCAAAAGGAAATTTTTATGAGGGTTCTGATATTGACATTGCCGTATTTGGAGAAAAGCTGAATTTTGAAAAGATGCTGGGCTAACCCCTGAACTATTGGTTGAACTCTTAAAAGATAAATAATTGAGAGTTGTCTTTGATTGTAATGTTTTGATCAGTGCCACTCTGAAAAAAAACTCACCACGGTGGCGTCATTGCGAGATTTTAAACACGTAATAGTTAATAATCGAAGCAATCTGTTCAAATGAGAGAGATTGCTTCGGACTTGAAGATTCCTAGTTCAATTAGAAGGAGAAATAAGTCCTCGCAATGACGGTAGGTATCGTCCTTGCGAGATTTTAAAATAGAAATTACTTTGATTGAAGTCTTTCAAAATCGAAGCAATCTTCATCAAACAAACAGATTGCTTCGGAATGGAAGCATCCCAGTTCAATTAAAAAGAGGAATAAGTCCTGGCTTCCGATAGTTAACGGAAGACGAATCAAACCAAACTTTCTACCTCCGATTCCAATAAATCTTCAAGTTATTTGTCGCTCGACCTGCGGCAATGATATCTAATTTCCCATCTCCATTCAAGTCAGCGGCAGTGAGACTTTCCAGAGCCATACCATCCTCATCAATCCAGTATTCCCGAAAACTGCTATAGCTTGAATCAACAGGTTCGTAGAGTTTGATTCCAATCTTTCCTTCCGAATTTGGCACTCGCCAGCCAGCGACAATTTGGATGGTGCCAGTTCCTAAAAAGTCCCCACTGACAATTCCATG
>JBBQDY010000269.1:0-4905 GCA_038320155.1 Cytophagales bacterium | reverse complement strand
TCTGCATGGAAATAGAAGGTTAGTAGTAAGATAATGGTGGGTAATTCGACCAGTAAAATAAAATATATGATCCAAGTCCCTCGGTAAGATTGAACTTCCTTAAATACTTGATCTGCCATATTATTGGTGTAAAGTTCCTACGTTTAGTACCGGTGTGGCACTTCTGTCTGAACAAAGAACTACCATCAGGTTGGAGACCATTACCGCTTTTTTCTCATCGTCGAATTCGATGATATTCTTCAGTTTCAAATCTGTTATCGCCATTTCCACCATTCCCACAGCTCCTTCGACTATTTTTTGACGGGCAGCTACTATGGCTGTGGCCTGTTGACGCTGGAGCATGGCTGATGCGATCTCAGAAGCATAGGCCAGGTGGGAAATTCGAGCCTCTATGACTTTGATTCCAGCATGATTCAACCGATCGCTGATCTCTCGCTCGAGTGAGTGATTCACTTCTTCTACACCTGAGCGAAGTGTGATTTCTTCATTTTCTGCCTCAAAATCATCATAGGGATATAATCCAGCCATTTTTCGAATTGCAGCATCTGATTGTAGATGAACAAAGTTCTCATAATCATCCACATCAAAAGTCGCTTTGAATGTGTCTTCCACTTGCCAAACTACAATCGTCCCTATCATGACAGGATTTCCGATCTTATCATTCACCTTGACTGGTTTATTTTCAAAGTTCCTAACCCGAAGAGAAATTTTCTTCTTGGTCATAAATGGATTTGCCCAGAAAAAGCCACTGGCTTTTACACTGCCTTTGTAATCTCCAAAAAGTAATAGGACCATTGCCTTGTTTGGTTCGACTATGAAAAATCCCGGGATGCAAAGAATGAACAGAAACACTGCAACAACCCCAATAATAGGTTGGCCACCAATAAAACTGAAAATGGCTAGGGGGATGAGTCCCAGTGCCACGAGGATAACAATATATCCCGAAAGCGGCTTGATTATTTTTTCCATGTCAAGATGATGTTAAAATGATATCATATTGAATTACCATTATTTTTTTCAAACATTCAACTTTATGCAAAAAAAAAGTCCTGATCTCTCAGGACTTTGAATTGTTAACGAGTTTTTCATTTCTTTTTAAAAAGAGAATCCACAAATTCCTTGCGGTTGAAAATCTGCAAGTCTGTCATTTTTTCACCTACTCCGATATACTTTACGGGGATTTTAAACTGATCAGAGATTCCAATCACAACTCCTCCCTTGGCTGTGCCGTCTAGTTTTGTGATGGCCAAAGAAGTGATTTCGGTGACTTTGGTGAATTCTTTAGCTTGAATAAATGCGTTTTGACCGGTAGATCCATCGAGTACCAGCATGATTTCATGTGGGGCATCCGGAATAAACTTCTGCATCACTCGCTTGATTTTACCCAATTCATTCATCAAGTTCACTTTAGTATGCAATCTTCCAGCTGTATCGATAATTACGACATCCGCTTTTTGATCAACGGCCTGCTTTACGGCATCAAAAGCTACTGAAGCTGGGTCTGTATTCATCCCATGGGAGACTACGGGTACACCGACACGATCTCCCCAAAGAATCAATTGATCAACTGCAGCAGCTCGGAAAGTATCAGCGGCTCCCAATACAACAGATTTACCTGCATTTTTAAACGTATTGGCCAATTTGCCAATGGTGGTTGTTTTCCCTACCCCGTTGACACCGACTACCATGATCACATAGGGTTTTTTATCCGCAGGGATATCAAAATCCAGAAGATCTTGGGTATTATTCTCTTCAAGTAGTGCTGCGATTTCTTCTCGTAGGATTTTATCCAATTCGGAAGTGCTCACATATTTATCCTTAGCTACACGGGCTTCTATCCGCTTGATTACTTTGATCGTCGTATCTACTCCGACATCAGCCATGATAAGTATTTCCTCAAGTTCATCCAATACAGCTTCATCCACGGTGGATTTACCCACCACCGCTTTAGATAGTTTTGTGAAGATGTTTTCACTGGACTTTTGAAGTCCTTGATCGAGACTTTCTTTTTTGTCTTTAGAGAAAATACCAAAGATTCCCATAAAATGCGCTTTAAAAATGGAATATAACCAAAAAGTCCCTACTGACCTGTGGACAGAGGGACTTAGATACTTTAGGATGCGCTCGGCAACTTATTTTTTCAAGGTATCCTGAACCAATGTGGAAGGAACCATTTCTTCTTTGAAGGTGTAAGCACCTGTCTTGTCAGACTTTACGGCTCTAATCACTTTAGCGTAAGATACGCCACCTTCTTTTTTTAGGGTTGCTACTACTTTCTTAGCCATAATCTTGTCGTTTTGTCAGGATTTCTCCCGAGCGAATTACTTAATTTCTTTATGAACAGTCATCTTCTTCAAGATCGGATTGAATTTCTTCAATTCTAATCTTTCAGTAGTGTTTTTTCTGTTTTTGGTAGTGATGTATCTTGAAGTACCTGGCATACCTGAAGTCTTATGCTCCGTGCATTCCATAATCACTTGTACTCTATTGCCTTTCTTAGCCATCTTCGTGTTGATTTAGGGGTCGTGACTTTGATTATCTGATTACGATCATGCCGTTCTCCTGAGCTTTTTTCAAAACTGCAGTTATTCCGTTTTTATTGATAGTTTTCAGTGCCTTTGAGCAAACTTTCAAAGTGATCCATGCGTCCTCTTCAGGAACGTAGAAAGTCTTCTTGTGAAGATTTGGGTAAAATCTACGCTTGGTCTTGTTGTTTGCATGGGACACGTTGTTTCCTACGCGAGGTCTTTTTCCGGTAATGTCACAAACTTTTGCCATGGTAATATATCGTAAATATGATGCGTTTCTGTAATGAGTCTGCAAATATCGGAACTTTTGCCGAATTACCAACAGGGGCTTCGAAAATATTCCCTTTATAATTAACCTTTGGGATAGGGGCAATGCTTGCAGCCACTTCCACAGCAATGCCCACGCTTTAAATGATAGCTTTCGGTGAATACCATTAATCCACTTTCATTAAAATAATAATCTGCGGCGGTTAATTGAGGTATAGATGAAGGCTTCTTTTCTTGTTTCATGGGAGAGACTAAAGGCATTTGCTATATTTGACAAACTCTTTTGAATCGATTTAAATCCAAAACTACTAAAAACATGGATACTATTACTTCTAGCAACCAAGCTATTGTACTCGAGGATCAGTACGGTGCGCATAACTACCACCCGCTCCCAGTTGTTTTGGCGAGAGGAGAGGGCGTTTACCTTTGGGATGTGGAAGGAAAGAAATACTTCGATTTTCTGTCAGCCTATTCTGCTGTCAATCAAGGTCATTGCCATCCACGAATTAAAAACGCATTGATTGAGCAAGCCGGGACGTTGACTTTGACTTCTCGCGCTTTTCACAATGACGTGCTTGGGCCATTTGAGAAATATATTACTGAGTATTTTGGTTTTGATAAAGTATTGCCAATGAATACCGGGGCAGAAGCAGTGGAGACTGCAATCAAAATCGCCCGTAAGTGGGGCTATGAGAAAAACGGTATAGATGAGAACCAAGCAAAAATCATAGTAGCAGAGAATAATTTTCACGGCAGGACTACGACGATCATATCATTTTCCAATGATGAGAATGCTCGTAAAAACTTCGGACCCTACACAGATGGGTTTATTCGCATACCTTATAATGATATACCAGCACTTAAAGAAGCGTTAAAAACCGAAAACGTAGTCGCTTTTTTAGTCGAGCCCATTCAGGGTGAAGCAGGTGTGTATGTGCCTTCAGAAGATTACCTGAGGGACGCAAGTGCCGCTTGCTCTGAAGCTAATGCCTTATTTATTGCAGACGAAATTCAGACTGGAATCGCTCGGACTGGTTCGCTTTTGGCAGTCTGCGGAAATTGCTCCTGCGAAAACAGCTGCGAGAGACAAGCTACTTATGTAAGACCTGATATGTTGATTTTAGGAAAAGCTATTTCAGGGGGCTTTTATCCCGTCTCTGCCGTGTTGACGGACAATCACATTATGGAAGTCATCAAGCCTGGTCAGCATGGATCTACTTTTGGAGGTAATCCACTTGGCGCCAAGGTTGCTATAGCTGCTTTGGAAGTAGTTTCTGATGAGAATTTAGCTCAAAATGCTAGAAGACTTGGGAAGATTTTTCGAGACCGCATGCAGGCATTGATCGAGAAGTATCCGATTGTAAAACTTGTCAGAGGTAAAGGGCTTCTTAATGCTATAGTGATTAATGATACTGAGGAAAGTAGTACAGCTTGGGATATTTGCGTAGCCTTGATGGAAAATGGACTTTTGGCTAAGCCAACTCATGGTAATATTATTCGATTTGCACCGCCCCTGGTGATGACCGAGGAGCAGCTTCACGAATGCTGTGATATTATAGAGAAGACAATTAAGAACTTCTAAAAATTGTCCCTGGAAGCTTTCTTTCAGGGATTTTTTATTCAAAATACTTACTTTATTTGCCAATCATCTAAGATCTTCCATGCTCCAAGCAGTTATTTTTGATATGGATGGCGTCATCTGTCATACCAATCCATTTCATTCCCTCGCGTTTAAGCAATTCTTCGCCAAGAGAAATCTAAATCCGACCGAAGAGGAGTTTAAGCTCCATATGTATGGTAAAAACAATGGGTACATTTTAAGCCATTTCTTGGATCGGAAAATTGAAGGTGAGGAATTGGCTGAATTGGAGTTTGAAAAAGAAAGCTTATTCCGCGAAATCTATAAAAGCGAAGTCCAGGCGATTTCTGGATATATGGATTTTTTGAATGGTCTAAAGCAATTGGGACTTTCTATAGGAGTGGCTACCTCTGCACCTCGGGCTAATCTTGATTTGATTCTAGAAGCTTTGGCAATTAAAGAAACAATGGGTTCCATGTTAGCAGCTGAGGATGTGTCGAAACACAAACCAGATCCAGAAGTTTACTTAAA
>JBBQDY010000268.1:0-4905 GCA_038320155.1 Cytophagales bacterium | reverse complement strand
AATATTACTTTTCCTACTAGTTATTTCCTTTCATTCTGGATTCGGTTTAGCTCAGTCTATTCCTACAAACTTTCCTATACTGGAAGAACTTGCTAGGCGTGGTCAGCTTGATTCTCTTGGAATTAACTCTTCCTTCTTGGTCAGACCGAATCTTCCGCTAGACTCTCTTTACGGAATTTCAGACCCTTACAGTTGGTTTGATTTTGGGATTAGTGATCTAAAAGTTGGGCTGGTGCCTTTGGTAAATACCACACGGGTTTTGACAAATCGCCCCTACGGTTGGGCGGATTATGGGATGATTCCGAATCCAGGTTTGCAGACGTATTTTTCTGGAGGGATTCAAGCTAATTATAAGTTTATCAATTTCACTTTTCGTCCGGAAATTGTACTTGCCCAGAATTCTGGTTTTGAAACGAATCTGGGCGAAATGAGCCCTTCACAAATTCAAAATAAGTTTGTTTTATGGAATGTTGGCGATAATCCAGAACGCTTTGGAAATAATGTTTATTCACGTGTTTGGTGGGGCCAATCCAAGCTTACCTTTCAATACGGTGCCTTTGAAATAGGGGGAAGCACTGAAAATATCTGGTGGGGACCAGGTCAATGGAATTCACTCACATTCTCGAATAATGCACAAGGATTTCCACATCTGACATTTAATACCCGAAAGCCAGCCAAGACCTTTCTAGGAAACTTCGAAGGACAGCTAATAATGGGTCGTTTGAAAAATTCTGGTTTTGCTCCTTCCCAAAATCAAGAATTGAATAAATTTTATTTTGCTCCTTTTTCTGGAGATTCTAGATATGTAAATGCAATTACTTTTTCTTGGAATCCCAAATGGGTCAAAGGGTTTTTCTTTGGCTTTTCAAGAACCTTCCAACAGTACAATGCCAACCGGGGAAATACATTTTATGATTGGCTTCCAATTTTTGAAGGATTCCAAAAGAAGAATTTTTTTAATAATGGCAATTCGGTTGATTTTGATGCGAATGGAAGAGATCAAACGATAACGTTGTTTGGTCGTCTGGTCGTCCCCAAAACTAAGTCAGAACTCTACTTTGAATACGGTAGGAGGGACCATGCATTTACATGGAGAGAGTATATCCTAAATCCTGAGCATGCCAGAGCCTTTATTTTTGGGTTTAATCAGCTATTTGAAGTTCGTGAGTGGGGAAAAATGATCCAAATCCGATCAGAAATCACTCACCAACAGGAATCCATAAATCGCTATATCAGATATCAAGGTCTTGGAGGTGGTATAACTTGGCATACTCATGGTATTGCTCGTGGCTTCGGAAATTTTGGTCAACCGCTTGGAGCAGGTATAGGAACTGGGTCAAACGTTCAAACTATGGAACTTTCTCTTATGGATGGAATGAATAAATTAGGTCTACTTTTCGAGCGATTGGCGAATAATCAAGATTTTTATTACTCTGCTGTTCTTCAAAATACGGAGCGTAGACCTTGGATAGATCTCTCTCTCGGATTTCTCTATGATAAGAAATTTGAGAATTTATTGGTCAGTTCCAAGCTTCAGATTATCCATGCCCGCAACTACCAGTGGCAGCTGGATCCTACCAGTACTCCGGATTTCCCGAAAGGGGAGAGTCTGACGAGTGTGATGGGTCAGGTGAGTTTGATTTATTTCTGGAATAAGGACTAGCGTCATTGCGAGGGGAGGGCAGCATAGAACTCAGTTATGTGATATTCTACCTCCCCGAAGCAATCTTTAGTAGATGGTAACTTACTAAGATCGCTTTGTCGCAGTAGTTATTGCTATATGACCGAAGGCTCTGCTTTGCTCCTCGCGATGAAGTGACTCCCCGAAGTAATCTTTAGTAAATAATATTTTACAGAGATCGCTTTGTCGCAGTAGTTGTTACTACATGACCGAAGAGTCTGCTTTGCTCCTCGCGATGACGTTACTCCCCGAAGCAACCATGCTGTTCGATAGTTGCAATGTCGAACTCCGATCATCGGATTTTCAATCCGACTTAATGCCAAGGTCTGTGTCTTAACGGACTTTTACTGTTTTTCACCTTTCAACAATTCCCAGGGCAAGTTCACCCAAATTCCTGAAAGTGGAGAATCTGACAAATGTAATGGGGCAGGTTAGCCAGATTTATTTTTTATTTAGTAATAAAAAGAAGATTAAAGTTTTGAAAAGCAAGAACCTGAATTTATCTTTGCAGGAATTAGTTGAATTTAATCTTTAGCTTTAAAAACGTTTGTTTCCAAGCCAAAATATCACTATTGATAGGGTAGTCGGTTATACAAAGTGGGAAATACCGCCCATTTTTTCTACAATTCGAAAGGCCACTTCTCCAAGTGATAAAAAAAATAAGAAAATTTATTTGAGGCTTAACCTATTTCCTAAAATCTGAATTCCGCTTTTTTTAACATCAAAAATGAATTTTATCCCTATTTCCGACACGTTTATACTAAAAGTTGACATTTATGAATTTTTTAGATTAATCCCAGAAAAAATATTCAATTAGCAATGGCAACCCATTTGTTCTAAAACTCATTAAATTTACGAATTACCAAAACCAACTCATGTTATTTTTACTCGCGACGCTTACTGCTTTCTCAGTAGGTTTTTTAGTAACACCGATTTTAATTTCTCTTCTTAAGAAAATGAATATTGGCGACCTTCCTGGAGGTCGTAAAATCCACAAAAAATTTATCCCTTCGATGGGAGGAATCGGATTTGCCCTTTCTGCATTTGTTGCGATATCTATCTGGGGCTGGCAATTTCCACTACCGGATATGCGATATCTACTCGGTGCTATCACTCTGATGTTCTTTGTGGGTCTTAGAGACGATATGGTCGAGTTGAAAGCGACTCATAAGCTTCTTGGCCAATTAGTAGCTGTCATATTGGTAGTGGTGGTTTCTGATATTCGTATTCAAAACCTCCATGGTTTTCTTGGAATCGGCGAGCTTAACCTTTATATCAGCTATGGTTTTTCTGCTTTTGTCCTTCTAGCTTTGACCAATGCCTTTAATTTAATTGATGGTCTAGATGGTCTTGCTGGCAGTTCTGCTGCATTAGTATTGGCTGTTTTGGGTTTCTGGTTTACTACGCAGGGCTTGGAGAGCTACGCACTTCTAAGTTTTGTATTCTTGGGTGGGGTTCTGGCATTTTTGTTTTTCAACTGGTATCCTGCCAAAATCTTTATGGGTGATACCGGATCCCTTACACTCGGATTTGTTCTTGGGGCTTTGATCATTGCTTTTATGGAAAATAATGCTGCACTACCAGACGGTGCGGCATGGAAGTTTGAACCAGTATTTTCCGCGGGAATAGCATTGATGATTTTTCCGCTTTATGACATGGCTAGAGTATTTGCCAGACGGATTAGAAGAGGCAAAGGCCCAATGACTCCTGACAAGAGCCATGTCCATCACTTCCTGATGCGAATGGGTCTTAATCATGGTCAGGTTACGCTTATGTTGTTAGGTGTTCAGGTATTCTTTATAGCTCTGCTAGTTACTTTGCAAAATTTTTCTGACCACATTGTATTGCCGCTAATCTCTGTTATAGCACTTTTGCTTGGTTCAAGATTAGA
The DNA here is from genome assembly GCA_038320155.1 of Cytophagales bacterium. Taxonomy (GTDB): domain Bacteria; phylum Bacteroidota; class Bacteroidia; order Cytophagales; family Cyclobacteriaceae; genus Algoriphagus. The sequence goes on along the minus strand of JBBQDY010000268.1, from coordinate 1,333 downwards.
CCAAATCACCGTTAAATATGTGAAAAAGAAAGTAGCCAAGGAGCCGAGAATCCTAGAGCTAAGCGAAGAGTCTAATGTCCAAAAGAAGAAAATCATGTTGGATAAGAAGCCTTTCGAAAAAGCAGGAATAAATCTGAACTGATTTAACTTTTCCTTGTAGACGCATTTTGAAAGCCCTTTCGAGGGCTTTTTTTGTGTTTCAATAGCAGCATCACATTGTTAAGTCTTACATTCTGATCATGTGATGAGTGAATGGCCTGAATTAGAATTATGCTGTAGTGGTTGTCACAGCCTGTCCTGATTTATCCAGGAAGGCTTATAATTCACAATAAAATCAGCTGTTTAAAAGAATGAGTCTTCTGACGCGGTCAATACTAATCTGGTATTTTCTCAGTGGATTTGAGCTTACTAAAACAAGCAAGTTTTTAAAGTTACGCCAAGCTGTAGATTCCGATGATCTTGCTAATCCGAAATCCATTTTTCTGCAATCTGCAAATAGATGACCTGAGCAATATAGAATATGGGGTTTTCTATCATTCCGTATAATCACTACCGGATAGTACAAATCGTGAAATTTACTTCTCCTTCATCCAAAACCAGAACGCCATTCGTATCTACTACTAGAATGAGAAATATACCTCTACATAGAGAAAATTAAAATGAATTGTGAATAACTAAAAGATAAAATAAAGTGTGCATTGGAATACGCAAAGTTGGGAGGAATTTACCTACTTCGCGAAGTTATCGAGAGTTTTTAAAAGTAATTTAGTAATTCTCGAATTTTATAAATGAGTCAATTTGGGCGATTTTGAGTATTTTAACCAAAAACTGGGAAATTTTTTCCTGATTCTATAAAGTTGCTCGAGTTTTGTAAAAATTGATTTTGATTAGCGGAAAAAGCAATAAAAATTAAATTTATTGATAAGTGATATACACCCTATTACTCGCTACAAAGTTCAAGCTGACTTTAAGTAATTGAAGCAAAATTGAAAGGTTTAATAGATATTCTATGTTTTCTTATTTTTGATTGGGAAATGACTCCTCGTAATGGGCAAAATTTATAGGAATTATCATCTTTAAACAATGCTAGGTTAATTTAGAAAAACATAAGAAATAATGAAATATTAATATGGATCAAAATATTCACCTATTTTTGCATCATATTTTTGGGTAATAATTGAAAAATCACCTCTAACTATTTGAATAAATTTCTACCATGAATTTTTTATCACGGCTTAAAATCCTCCCAAGATGGATAATAGCGTCCTTGGATGCGCTGATTCTATTTTATTGCGCATTATTTGGCTATTTGGTTAGATTCAATTTTGAATTG
>JBBQDY010000267.1:0-4907 GCA_038320155.1 Cytophagales bacterium | reverse complement strand
GCCTGCCCAAGAGATTGTAAATGCTGAAATTCAAGCTATCTCCTTTTTTAGAAAACACTTTTTCTACCGTGTAGGAAACATCTACCCGGAAATAATCCGGAATTCGATATTCGTTTCGCCCGCTGTATTCAGGCACGATCAGGCCTCCCAAAACGTAACTCGAGTTTACTGCATTGATCGGTCTTCCCGTGGCATAATTGACGCTGAAATTAAATAGTCCTCGCGGATACATTTTCTTGCTCAGGATAAAGTTTATCTCATGAGGCTTGTCATAATTAGAGGGAAACCAGGCGCCTCCATTGATTTGCTCTACAGGAAAAGGGCTTAGCGTTCTAAAAAATGAGCGAGAGTACGTATAGGCCAACCATCCTGTCACCACGCCGAGATTCCTCTTGACCAGAAATTCCCCTCCATAGGCCTTTCCTTCCCCAAAGACCAACTCAGTCTCGATATGTGGATTCAAAAATATTTCCGCAAAGTCCCGATACTCTACCTGATTTGCTGTCATTCGGTAGAATCCATCCACTGAAAATTCCCAAGTATTATCTTTCGAGTTTCGGAAATAGCCTAGCGAAAAGCTATCTGAGCGCTGCGGTTTGATGTAGGTGGTACTTAACTGCCAAAGGTCAATTGGCGTAGGGCCAAAGGTATTCGATACCGATTGGATGTACTGGAAAAGTCTGGAATAGCTTAGTTTAACTGAGGAATTCGAATTTATATTTTGGCGTAAAGAGAATCTGGGCTCAAAACCCGAATAGTTCGCAATGCTCCCACTACCAACCGGGATAAATCCAGTTTGGGTATCAAGACTGATAGGTGAATTTTCTTGGTATTGATAAACCGTATCTGGACCAAGCTGATTATAAGTTGAGTATCTCAACCCCGCCACGATCCCGGTATTTGATGAGATTTCCCATTCCAAAGATCCAAAAACGGATGCTTCCAAGCCTTGCTCTTTGCCGATTTGCTCGGTTTGGATCGAGGATTCTGAGGTAAAAGGATGGATGACCTCATTTTTTCCTGCATAATAAATTGCCTCCAAACCAGAAGTAATCGCAAGTTTGTCATTTGCCCAAATACCGGAAAATTTACCCTGCTGGTAGCGCATGCCATTAGTTACTTGCGCAGCGTCCAACCCTGACGGATCAAAGAAAGCGTTGTCAAAATTCCCATCTGCGATTAAAGCGGATATCGAAAGATTTTCTCCAAGAACCCCCTTGTAATTTATCGAACTCACCCGATTCGCCCAGTCGTAGCCAAACTCCTCAGAAAATTTGAAGTAATCATTTGTAATCAAGGTATTCGCAGTGAGTTTATGGCCGGGAGCTAGGTCCCAAGCAAGTCCAACGTAGGCATCATAGAAATTCAGTTTACTATTCTGGATATCGAAATCCCGCGCTTGCTGCAGCAGCCAATTGGTATTGGAGATTCTGCCGCCCATAATCACACTGATCTTATCTTTTAGGATGGGACCTTCGAGCAAAAGTCTCCCGTTGGAAGTTCCGATCCCCGCCTGTCCACCCCAATCTTGCTTATCCCCTTCTTTCATCTTGATATCCAAAGCCGACCCTGCTCGCCCGCCATAGTTTGCAGGCAGATTGCCTTTGTAAAGCGTAAATGTCTCGGTCACATCCGTATTGAAAGCGGAGAGAAAACCCAAAGCATGATTCGAACTGAGAACCAATGCCTCATCCATCAGCAAGAGATTTTGATCTGTTTTTGCACCACGGACATTGATTCCTGAGGTACCTTCACCTACTGAGCTTACCCCCGGGAGTAACTGCAAACCTTTAAAAATATCTGCCTCTCCGAGGAAAGCTGGAATGGCTTGGAGTTCACGAGTCGTCAGTCTGGTCACGCCGGTAATAGGATTTCGCACATTCCGATCAGGCTCATCTGACATTACTACCACCCCTTCAAGTTCATAGCTTTTATCAGTCATTGATAGATTCACCACCCCATTGGCATATATCGTCACTTGGATAAAAACTGGAATCCGTGAAATATGCCGAAAGGAAATCCGATGTGCTCCTGGAGGAAGAGTGACCAGGTAGGTTCCAAAGCGATCCGAACTCACGCCGGTAAAGAGCCCATCCACTGACACCCCTACCCCTTCGATCGGTTTGTTCGTTCCCTCTTCATTCAGCTTACCGGTCAAAATATAAGTAGCGGGATTTGAGCCGGTATTTTTTCCAAAAGAAAAACTAAGCGAATCCGTTTGGGCACTGGCTAGCTGAGCTATCAATCCAAAAACAAGAAGTAGTACTATTCGATACATCTGCTCTAATCTAACTGAAAACTTAAAAACTACCCAATTATAGGGATACCCGGATGAAAGCTGTTTTGGGAACGGTTGAAATACAAAATGAAAAATTTTGATTGACCTTCGAAACTGGAAATCAAAACCTAAAATGAATCATGGTTGACAACAAGTCTCATCTCTATTCTCAAAATCTCCAATCCTCCTGTCTCTGAAATCTAAACCCTAGATCCCACTTTTCTACTCCTAGATCACTCATACTATTACCGGTTAGTCAAGGGCAAATTAGTCAAAGATCTGACTGTGTGATAATCGTATCGCAATTCCATCTTCGTAATCCACACCCATTCCCATTTTTTAAATCTTTACTTTTGCGCCCTTGTAAGTAATTGCCATGGAAAAGGAAACCCAGTCTGTAAGCTCAGCGAAAATCACACCCGAACAAATTGCGCAATGCATTGCTGTTCTGGAGAGTTTGAATGCAGATTCAGATCAGATTTTTGATATTCCCGCGGCTAGTAGGCTTGCACTGTTGATGGCCGCGGGGCAATTTTCCCGACCTAGCAAGGAAGAACTTGCAGAGCGTAAAAAGGGAGCAAAAAAGATCCATCGAAAGAAAATCGTTGACATTGATAAAGCTTCCCGAAAGACCACTGGTATTCGCTCTGCGCGTGAAGCCTCGATTTTTATCGCTCCAAGCATGTTGACTTTGACAGGCAAGGAAGCCGATGAAGCCATTCAATTGGAATCGTCTCGGGAATGCTATGTCTGCAAAGAATCCTTTGACAGGCTGCATCATTTCTACGATACCATGTGTCCGAGTTGTGGAGATTTCAATTATGCCAAGCGTTTCCAAACGGCAGATCTGAAAGGTCAAGTAGCTTTGGTGACTGGTTCCAGGCTGAAAATCGGCTACCATATTACGCTGATGATGCTTCGTGCAGGTGCAACGGTGATAGCGACGACTAGATTCCCGATAGATTCTGCACTGCGCTTTGCCAAAGAACCTGATTTCAGCATATGGAGCGACCGACTTCATATCCATGGATTGGATTTGAGACATATCCCAAGTGTGGAGATTTTTTGCAATTACATCGAGCAGCAATACGATCGCTTGGATGTATTGATCAATAATGCAGCACAGACCGTACGCCGCCCATCTGGATTTTATCAGCATTTGATGGATAACGAGGCCTTGGCTTGGACTGATCTTTCTTCCGCTTCGCAAAAATTGCTTTCTGATCATCATGCTTGCCTGCAAGAGATCCGGATGCTCAGTCAGGAATTTGCCGAAGGCGAAAACAAAAACCTACCCGTTTCCTGGCATGGAAAACAGCTCGGAATCGGACTTACTTCCTCCGCCCAGCTTACACAAATCCCCTATAGCATTGACGATTCCCTGAGCTCTGAGGAGATTTTCCCGATTGGCAGACTTGACGCTGATCTTCAGCAAGTGGATCTGAGAAAGACGAATAGCTGGCGATTGAAACTTGGGGAAATCCAAACCAATGAAATGCTGGAAGTACAGCTGGTGAATTCTGTGGCACCATTTGTCCTTTGCAATCGCCTCGTGAACATCATGAAAAAAGACGATACGGGCAAAAAACACATCATCAATGTGTCTGCGATGGAAGGAAAATTTCATCAGTTTCACAAAGAAGCGCGCCATCCGCATACCAATATGGCCAAGGCTGCACTGAATATGATGACACTTACTTCTGCAGCTGAATTACCAAAGTTTGGTATTTACACCAATGCCGTAGATACGGGTTGGGTGACGGATGAGGATCCTGTAGAGTTGGCCAAGCGAAAGCAAGATTTACATGATTTCCAGCCTCCCTTGGATATCGTCGATGGAGCTGCTCGTGTGATGGATCCGCTATTTGATGGGATCAATACCGGCAAGCATTGGAACGGGAAGTTTTTGAAGGATTACAAGCCGACTAGCTGGTAGGTGGCCGTCATTGCGAGAAGCGAGGTACGAGTGACAAAGCAATCTCACTTCAGGCATGTCTACTTACCAGAAAGTCGCATAGAAAACATACACAAATAAGAACCTCGTGAATCTTCGAATTCCAACCAACTTCGAAAGTTGCTAAGGATTTTTCAAGTTTCTAAATTCTAAAACTATGTGAACTCGATATGGTGAAAACTGTATTCTTGTTTGAAACCCTATGCTGCCTTTGTGGTTAGAAAAAGAAAAAGATCTTATGAAAAAGTCCTTCGCACCCTTCCTGCTCCTTTTTAGCTTTTTGCTTACTGTAAGTTGTCAAGCTCAAACCACTTCGAAAACGCAGGATGCGGACTATACCTATAAATCACCAACACGGGATGGGACAGGCAAAATCTACATGGGTCGGGAGATTTCCCAAGTTATGGGCTTTGCCGGAAGAGCTTGGCTGGAGCGCCAAAGCCGGGAGCAAGAAGAAAGTGTCTCGCTGGCCATCAAAAATCTACCGATCAATGCATCGAGTGTAGTGGCTGATATTGGCGCCGGCTCAGGCTATTATACTTTTCGCATTGCGTCGAAAGTGCCTCAGGGAAAAGTCTACGCAGTGGAGATTCAAGATGATGCCATTACTTATTTAGATAAGAAAAGTAAAGAATTGGGTTTCTCAAATGTGTTCGCAGTGAAAGGAACTGAGTC
>JBBQDY010000266.1:0-4915 GCA_038320155.1 Cytophagales bacterium | reverse complement strand
GACGGTATTTGAAAATAACTTAGTTTTCAAAATAAACTCTGTGGATTTCTACAATGATTATATAGCTAAGTTTTCTGGTCAAAAGGTCACTGTTGAACAAGGAAGCATCCATGAGTTTTTTCAAAATCATCAAGAAAAGCTAAAAGATGATCAAACTGTGCTCGTTTCACTTACGCTTAGGGATGATCTTTTGAACTAGGATATAGGCTTTGAATTTTATATCAATAACCCTGAAAATCCTGCTTCCAACGAAGAATTCCTTCAATTAGAGCGAATAGACCTCGTCTTAGGGAACTAGCAATCGGCTCAAAAACCATTATAAATAGTACAAATACGGCTCAAAACTTACTGAAAATGAGCCGTATTTTTGTATATTTTGAGCCGAATCAATGGCTATGAATAAGAATCATCAAATCGTATTAGATTTCATCCAAAGTAATAAACAGGTCTCACGGGCTGAAATAAGAACAAATTCGGGTTTGGAGGTAAGTGAAGCAACTACCAAACGAATTATTTCTGATTTGGTCAAGGAGGATTGGATTTTACCAGTTGGAAAAGGGAAGGCCACCACTTATAAATTCTCTCCAAAGTTTGAAATACTTTTCCCTGTAGCCCTGGATTCCTATTTCCTAAAAGAACAAGATGAAAGAAAAGTAAAAGGAAGATTTGACTTTGATATTTTTGACAAATTAGATCGAATTATGCTTTTCAGCGATGAAGAGCAGGATCATCTATCCGACCTTCAACAGAAATTCCGCACTAAAACAAAGGAACTGACATCCTTGGAATTCCAAAAAGAGATGGAAAGACTGGCTATAGATCTAAGCTGGAAATCTTCTCAAATAGAAGGTAACACCTATTCACTTTTGGAGACCGAGCAACTTCTTAAAGAAAAGAAGACAGCTTCGGGAAAAACCAAAGATGAAGCTGTGATGCTTCTCAACCATAAGGAAGCGATTGATTTTCTTTTGGCACAGCCTGATTATGGAGCAAAATTATCGTTGAAACTTATTGAAGAAATACATGCCCTATTAGCGAAGGAATTGGGGATTAATAGAAATATCCGAAAACGAAGAGTTGGAATCACAGGTACTAATTATAATCCTCTTGACAATGAATTTGAAATAAAAGAGGCACTTGGAAAAACTTTTGCGCTTGTGAATTCTAAAAAATCAGTTTATGAAAAAGCATTTCTAACTCTGGTTCTAATCTCATATATACAGCCCTTTGCCGATGGGAATAAGAGAACTTCCCGAATCCTTTCAAACGGAATTTTAATAGCAGAAAATTATTGTCCACTTTCTTTCCGAACGGTCGATCCCTTTGATTATAAAAAGGCCATGCTGGTTTTCTATGAGCAAACCAACATTTCACCCATGAAAAAACTGTTTATTGATCAAGCTGAGTTTGCAGTAAACACTTATTTTTGAATCAATAAACTCAAGTCTCCGATTAACTTCGAGAAGTTAAGATAATTCTTGCCGGCCTTTTCCTTACTTTTGCGGCATGAATTACCTTTCGGTTGAGAATCTTAGCAAAGCGTTCGGGGAGCGCAAACTTTTTTCCAATATCTCTTTTGGCATTTCCCAAGGTCAGAAAATAGCCCTCGTCGGTATCAACGGCGCCGGCAAATCCACGCTGATGAAAATCATCATGGGTTTGGAAATCCCCGATACCGGCCAAGTCGGCACCAACCAATCCATTAAAGTAGCCTACGTACATCAAAATCCTGTTTTTGAGGGGACGATGTCGATCTATCAAACCATCTTTGATCAGAGTAACAGTGAAGTACTAAAGGTGATCGAGGACTACCATAAAGCCATGCTGGATGCAGAGCAGGGAATCGACAACGCTGATAAAATGAGCGCATTGTTTGAGAAAATGGATGCATTCCAAGCATGGGATTTTGAATATCAAGTGAAAGAAGTTCTGGGTAAGTTGGGTTTACATGACACAGATCTTCCTGTAGGTTCGCTTTCCGGTGGGCAGCGCAAGCGGGTAGCTTTGGCGAAAGCCATTCTCGAGAAACCTGATTTGTTATTACTTGACGAACCTACCAACCACCTTGATCTCGAGACCATCGAATGGTTGGAAGATTATTTGGCAAAAGCCAATCTGGCACTTTTCATGGTGACTCACGATAGATATTTTCTCGAAAAAGTCACCAACGAAATCCTCGAGCTCGATCAAGGCAAAGTCCATCGCTACCAAGGTAATTATGGCTATTTCTTGGACAAAAAAGCCGATCGAATGCAAAACGAGGATATCGAACTCGAGAAGGCCAAAAGTCTCTACAAAAAAGAGCTCGACTGGATCCGTCGTCAACCTAAAGCCAGAAGCACTAAAGCTAAATACCGAGTGGATGCTTTCGAGGAAACCAAGGAAAAAGCCTCTCAAAAACGTGAAGACCGCGACATCGAACTTCAAGTGAGCGCACAGCGACTGGGAAATAAAATCATAGAAATTGAGAAAATGAGTAAATCTTATGGGGATAAGGTGCTCGTGGACGATTTCAATTACGTTTTCAAAAAGAAGGATCGTGTAGGAATTATTGGACCCAATGGAGCTGGGAAAACGACTTTCTTGAATATGATCACCGGCCAGTTAGCTCCTGATTCTGGGAAGGTAGCCATCGGTCAGACTACGGCTTTTGGGTATTACAGACAGGAGGAAAGTAGCTTTGACGAGTCGATGCGACTAATTGATATCGTCAAGGAAGTAGCCGAAGTGGTGACGCTGGACAAAGGACAGACGATCACCGTCAGCCAATTTTTAACTCAGTTTGGCTTTCCGCCAAAGCAGCAGCATACTCCAATTGAAAAACTTAGCGGTGGCGAGCGCCGTCGTCTTCAATTGTTGATGGTATTAATCAAGAACCCAAACTTCCTGATTCTCGATGAGCCAACGAATGATTTGGATTTGATGACCTTAAATACGCTTGAAGAGTTTTTGGACTCTTTTCCAGGTTGCTTGATCATTGTTTCCCACGATAGATATTTCATGGATCGATTGGTCGAGCATCTTTTTGTCTTTGAAGGCGAAGGTGCGATCAGTGATTTCCCGGGTAACTATTCGGAGTTCCGGGAGATTGAGAAGGAGCAAAAAGACCGAAGTCCGAAGTCGGAAGACCGAAGCACTGAGTCCACCAAATCTATTCAATCCGAGAAAGTTGTGATTGCCACTGCGGCGCCGCAGGTGAAAGTGAAGGCAGGTTTTAAGCAGAAGAACGAATTCAAGGAGGTCAATGCTTCCATAGCGAAACTTGAAAAGGAGAAATCCCAACTTACCGAGAAAATCAGTGGTGGAAATTCTGATCACGAAGAACTGATGAAAATCTCGGCTCGTATGCTGGAAATCGACTCTAAATTGGAAGAACTTGAATTGACTTGGTTGGAATTGAGTGAGTTGGAAGGGATAGAGTAGTATTCGATTAGCTTAATTCTTCAGGTCGCGCTTAGTTCAAGTCTTCAGTTCACGCTTAGTTCAAGTCTTCAGACTTGGACTCTTTAGTATCCTTCAGATTGCGATTTAGTCAAGACACAAGTCTGAAGACTTGCGCCAAAGTGGTCTCAGCTCGAATGCTGGAAATCGACTCAGAACATGAAGAACTGGAATTGACTTGGTTGGAATTGAGTGAATTTGAAGGGATAGAGTAATATTCGATTAGCCTTAGTCTTCAGCTCGCGCTTAGTTCAAGTCTTCAGTTCACGCTTAGTTCAAGTCTTCAGACTTGGACTCTTTAGTATCCTTCAGATTGCGATTAAGTCTAGACACAAGTCTGAAGACTTGCCCCAAAGTGGGTCTGAAGACTTGCGCCAAAGTGGTCCCTTTTTCATCCGAAGCAATCTTCTCAATTGTAAAAGATTGCTTCGGAATTGAGTGATTTCAATTAGCTGAATGGTTCCAGTCAATTCCTCGCAATGACGCCACAGCGAATTCATTGCAATGACGTCCCAATGACGTCCTAAAAGCTAAAACCAACCTTCACGCCTCCATACCAATTTCGAGTTGGCGCTGGCTGATAAAATCTTCCTCCAAACGGATTCAAATCATTTCCTAAGGAATAGCTTTCGTCAAGCAGATTGTCCACTCCGCCAAAGGCTTCCACATCCCACTTCCCAGCAAAAGTCCTGGCCCAGCCAAATCGTAAATTCACCAGATCATAGGCATCCTGATAGACTGTATTCGCGTCGTTTAGTGGGAGTTCGCTCACATACTGGTGCGTCAAATTCAGATAGATCCCAATATTGGTTCGCAGATCCAGCCGAGAGACTAAAGTGGTCTCTGGTACTCCAGTGATGGCATTCCCTGAGAAGTCATCATTTCGTTTTTTGTAATCCTTAAACTTGAAAAACTGACCCGTGTAGGCCGTTCCAACACTCAAGTCTTTTATAAACCCTTGTCCATTTCTCACAAAGCTATAATCCAACCCTGCCTCGATTCCCTTTTGATCTGTCGCTCCTGCATTTTGAAAGAGAACAACTCCTTGAGGATTGGTAAAGGTGGTAATGGTCTGATCGAGTTTGAAATAGTAGGCCACCAGGTCCAGATTCAATTTGCCCTTTCCGATTCGGTACCCCACTTCATAATTGACACCTTTTTCAGCCTCCAAGTCCAGATTCAAACTTCCTTCATTGGTTCGCACTTCATCAATGGTGGGTGGAGAAAAGCCACTGCTCAAGCTCGCGTAAATCGAAGAAAAGGAGTTGATCCCGTAATTCAGGGCAACTCGAGGAACTACAATTGGATCAAAAGTTCGGGTTTGCAATCCTGAAGGACCTCCCGAAGCATCGATCTGCCGATCGATTTCGAAGCTGGAAAAGTTCTCACTCAGCCCCAGTGTGAAAATGAATTTTTCTGTAAAATCCCATTCTGCCTGCTGGAAAAGAAAACCCTGAGTGGCTCTCAACTTATC
>JBBQDY010000265.1:0-4957 GCA_038320155.1 Cytophagales bacterium | reverse complement strand
TGTCATCAAGCATACCGACATGGCTCGACTGAAAAGGATTCACGTCAAATCTACTCGCAACAATCCGGATCCCTTCTGGGGAAATATGTATCCGATGCAGGAAGTTCGTGCAGGATGGGTAGAAAAAACAGGAATACCTTCCAGCAAAAACCCGTGGGACAGGCATCATTACGAGGCCACACTTCCGGGTTTTGGATTGGGAGACTCCATGGATTGGAGGGCATTTGTCAATTCGCTCAAAGAATATGGATTTACCGGTCCATTTGAAATCGAGAACGAAGCGGCTCTATCTAAGCAAACAGGAAAAATGGGAGCAATCGTCCAAGGTTGTAAAGCTGCGGTCCAAAATCTTGCGCCGTTACTTTATGAATTGGGAGATGAAGGTTGGCAATATCCAGATTCAGCATACAAACCACTTTTGAAGTTGAATCGAAAAGATATTCCTCCTATGACAATGGAGTCAATTTCCTGAGCTGATCAAGAGCTTATATTTTGAAAAATAATAGTTTACGTTGCTAAAATAAACTAGTATACTTTATTAATGTAAACTAGTGTACTTTTACAAAAGAAATAGTATCTTTGAGTGATCATACACCACAACTCATGATACTTAAAGAGGAGATACAAGCAGCTGTTGCAGGGCAACGGAAGGTCATATCAAAAGACCTTGTACTTACAAAACGAGATGCAATTGATAAAATAAAGGCTTCTAGCTCTCATATAGAAGTGATCACAGGAAGACGTAGATGTGGGAAAAGCACGCTTATGCGTCAAATCATCTCGGAAAGTCAGGCTGTCTTTGCCTATCTGAATTTTGAAGATCCTCGGATATACGGTTTCGAGATAAGCGACTTTCCAAAGCTGGATGAGGTCTTTGGCGAAGATGTGTCCACTTACTACTTCGATGAAATCCAAAATGTACCAGGCTGGGAAGTTTATGTCCGACAACTTCATGACCGAGGGGAGAAAGTCTATGTCACCGGATCTAATGCCTCCTTATTGAGCCGAGAATTAGGCACTAGACTCACCGGACGTTACTTAGCTCATGAGATATTCCCCTTTTCCTACTCAGAATTTTTAGCATACAGCAAAAAAGCCAATTCAAATGCGAGCTTTGCTGATTATTTAAATTTGGGTGGATTTCCGGAATATCTCCGTGACCAAAATCCTGAGGTATTGCAGAACCTCCTCAAAGACATCGTTTTCAGAGATATCGCCATACGCTACAGCATCAAGAACACAAAAACGCTGATGGATATCACGCTTTTCCTCATATCCAATGTGGGAAAAGAAATGAGTTTCAACAGTCTGAAAAAAACATTTGACGTGGGTTCAGCAACTACGGTTTCCGACTATTTGTCTTGGCTAGAAGACGCCTATTTACTCTTCTTTCTCCCACGGTTCAGTTGGTCGGCCAAAAGTATCTCCAAGAATCCCAAGAAAGTTTATTGCATAGACACTGGCTTTGCCAAAGCAAACTCATTGAGCTTTAGCAAAGATCAGGGCAGATTGTTGGAAAATCTGGCATATATATCACTTCGGAAAACCAACCTGAAAATATACTATTTCAGAGAGCGGAAGGAATGTGATTTCGTGGTTTTTGAAGGCGAATCTTGTAAATGGCTGATCCAAGTCACGGAGAAAGTTCACGTAGACAATCAACAGCGAGAAATAGATGGACTGCTTGAAGCCATGACTTTTTTTGAAAAGAACGAAGGGTATATTTTAACATTAGATCAAAGCGATACGCTGACTTTTGATGGGAAAACAATCCAAATCAAACCAGTAAAAGATTTCATGAAGGAAAATCTTTGAAAGTCAGAAATCAGAAGTGAAAAGTCTGAAAATTTAGACTTCTCACTTGAGCTTTTAACCTTTTTCCTGACATCGACCATCCTAAATCTTCCACGGTACCTATCACCGGACATCTAACAGCCGACATCTAACACTCTTTCAGCTTTCTCACTTTAGCTTTCAGACTTCTCTTTTTAGCCTTTAGCTTTTACCAATGCTGGCTTCATAGCCTTGATCAGCAGGCAGATTCACTCCGGCCGCCGCTTCCACAGCCAGCTGATCACAGCGCTCATTTTCAATATTCCCGGCATGCCCTTTTACCCAGATAAATTTGGGTTTGTATTTCAAATGAAGCGGGATGTAGCGAAGCCAGAGATCGGGATTCTTTTTGTCTTTAAAGCCTTTTTTCTGCCAACCCCAAAGCCAGCCTTTCTCTACCGAATCCACCACATACTTGCTGTCCGAATAGATCTGAACGGGAAATTCGGTGCTTTTGAGTTCTTGGAGGGCACGGATTACTGCTAAAAGCTCCATTCGATTATTCGTGGTCAGACGAAAGCCTTCAGCTAATTCTTTACGATGGCTTCCAAATTTCAGAACCGCACCATAGCCTCCCGGTCCAGGATTCCCTTTGGCTGCACCATCTGTGTAAATCTTAATCATGGTCAAAGAAATAAAATCTGAGTTAAAGAATCGGAAGCCCTTTAAATAACTTCAGCAGGAAAAACATTTGTCTTGAAGATTTTTACAGCGATGGAAAGCAAAATAATTCCAAAAATTCGTCGCAATACATCCAGCCCGGTTCGTCCCAACTTTCGCTCCAGCCAATTCGTGCTTTTCAGTACAGCGTAGACAAAAATCAAATTCAGCAAAATTCCGATAGCGATATTAACTTGCTCAAATTCTGCTTTCAGTGTCAAAATAGTCGTCAATGTTCCAGCTCCTGCGATCAAAGGAAAAGCAATCGGAACTATAGAGGCTCCTGTGGTGGTGGTAGTTTCAGGATCAGCTTTGAAAATCTCAATACCCAAAATCATCTCGGCACCGATGGCAAAGATGATGAGTGCTCCCGCGATAGCAAAGTCCTCCACTCCGATACCAAACAGACTTAGGATGCTCTTCCCTGCAAAAAGAAATAAAATCATCAGTACTCCTGCAACAAGGGTGGCTTTTTCGGACTGAATATGCCCAACTTTCTTTCGCAAATTGATGACAATCGGTATGGAACCGAGAATATCAATCACTGAAAAAAGAATCAACGAAACGGATAAAATCTGCTTGAAATCTATCATGCCGCAAAAGTAGGGAATAATTTCCTATCCGTTAAGTGAGATTAAAAAGCAATTCAGAAGTCTGAAATCAGAAAGCTAAAACCTGTTTGGCGAAAAATCTTCTGGGGTATTGTATTATCGGTGCTTCTGCATTGAAAAGGTCAAAGAAAAAATTTGGAGCAAACCTTTAAGGTTTCTAAAACCTCGAAGGTTTAGTTCTATAAATGAAAACCTTCGAGGTTCGAAAAAAAAACCAAAGGTTAATAATTACTCAAAAACTCAATCAATCTGTCCATCTCCGCATTGGTGATTGCCGGAAAATTAGCTATTCGAAAACTGGTCGGCTTCAAAGGACCATAACCGCCGCCAAGTTCCATACCAGCGGCTTTGGCTTCACTTTTCACTTTCGTAATAATGTCCTCAGGCCCAGTTACACCCATTACCGTTGTGCTTCGGGTTGCTTTGTTATCGACAAGCATTCGTAGGGACTTTGTCTTTGCGATGCAGTCCTCTAACTTTCGCATTCGGTCACGAAGATTGGCATCGACATGCTGGATTTCAGGCATATCTTTCAAAACCCGATTGAGCAGATAGATCCCCAGCACGTTTGGAGTGTAATGCGTTTGATAGCCTCGCGAATTTTCCAGCATGAAATTCAAACTATTATAGCGCCCATCTTCTCCTTTTCTCACAGTCTTTTCGATCGCTTTTGGAGAAAGGATCAAAACTCCCAAACCAGCGGGAAGTCCAAAGCATTTCTGAACCGAAGCATACCAGATATCGGCCAAGGAAAAATCAAACTCAATCCCTGCCATAGAGGATGTGGCATCCACGGCGATCATTTTTTCAGGAAATTTATCCGCAATCGCCTCAATCACCTCCATCGGAACCTGAGAGGCATTCGCAGTTTCATTTTGAGTAATGGCGATCAAATCAAATTCTTCTGGGATATCCAGATTTTCAACATCAATCGCCTGATTCGGTTCGATTTTTATCCCCACACTAGCTGGAATAATATGCTGCGCAAATGCAATCCATTTTTTACCAAATGAACCAGAATAAATATGAAAGCTCGCTGATTCCACAATCGATTGGGAGACAATTTCCCAATTTTCGGTGGAGGAAGAAGTAAATAAAAGTGAATAATCCTCCGGCATATGGAGCTTTTGACGCATCAATGATTCGGTCTCTTGATACAACTTCATAAAAGGCCCACTGCGGTGATTCGCACTGAGGATTCCTTCATTAAAAGCATCTTGTAAATAGGTCGGAAGGGCATCGTGAACTTTGGATGGCCCGGGAGCAAAAGTGATCATAGGTCTGAGGATTAAAGGAAATATTGGATTCCAAGTGCGTAGCCTTTCAAGCCTAAGCCAGAAATCATTCCTACGCAGGACTTGGAAATAATGCTTTTGTGTCGAAATTCTTCCCGCTTGTAAATATTCGAAATGTGCACCTCAAGCGTCGGTGCAGTCACTCCTGCGATAGCATCAGATATCGCGACGGAGGTATGAGTATAGCCTCCGGCATTCAGCAGAATAGCATCAAATGAAAACCCAACTTCGTGAATTTTGTTAATCAATTCGCCTTCCACATTACTTTGATAATAATGGATCTCAACCTTAGGAAATTGGCGCTTTAATTCTTCCAAATAGGCCTCAAAAGAAGTACTTCCATAGACTTCCGGCTCGCGCTTGCCGAGCAGGTTGAGATTGGGACCGTTGATGATCTGGATTTTCAAAGCAAAATTCGGTTTATTGATTTGTACTTAAAGGTAATCGGTTTCTGATTGACAAGTTAAAACCTTTCAAGATTTGAACCTTCCAACTTTACAACCTAATTTTCCAATATTTCAATTTTTAAATCTTCCAATGTCTAAAACCTGGGAAAAT
>JBBQDY010000264.1:0-4961 GCA_038320155.1 Cytophagales bacterium | reverse complement strand
TCCAAAAAGTCTGAATTATGACATGTGGCTGGGTTCTACGCCAGAAGTTCCCTACACTGAAATCGGCGTTCACCCTGAGGTCGGTTACGGTCGGCCAGGTTGGTTGAGACTAGAGCAATATGGTGCAGGGATGATTACAGGTTGGGGTCAGCATCATTTTGACTCCGCAGCATGGGGCATGGATACTGAATTAACAGGACCGAGATTTATAGAGGCTGTTGCAGAATTTCCAAGATCTGGCCTTTGGAATGTCCATGGGGACTTCATGGTAAAAGCAGAATATGACAATGGAATCACTATGTTCACCAGTGGGGGTTATCCAAATGGAATTCGTTATGAAGGGACCGATGGCTGGATTTGGGTTTCCAGAGGAAGCTATACTGCTTCCGCCTCAGATCCTGTCTCCAAAGATGCGAGCAGTAAAGCGCTCGATGCTTCCGATCCTAAAATTCTAAACTCGGTCATCGGTGCAGATGAGATTCAATTGCAACGAAGCACGGAGCATCATGGAAACTGGTTGGGTGCCATTCAAGGGAATAATGAATTACTTTCTCCTGCTGAGATTGGACATCGAGCTTGTTCAGTTTGCCTAGTGAGTCATATAGCGATGAAGCTTGGAAGGAAGCTTGAATGGGATGCCAAAGCTGAAAAGTTTGTCAATGATTCGGAGGCCAATTCACACTTGAGCCGCCCGCAGCGCGGTCCATTCGGAACTGATTTTGTAAAAGTCTAGTCAAAAAAGCCCCAAGCACAAAATTGAAATTCATAGTATCTATCAGCTGTATAAATCATTCATGAAATACTTTCTTGGCCTAGCCATTTTATTCCTTGTAACCTCTTGTTCTTCTCCAGAAATGACTAATTCTATTCCCGAATCCAGCGCTCCATTTACGATTATGAGTCTGGATCCAGGACATTTTCATGCTGGTTTGATTCATAAGTCTATGTATCCGGAATTGGATTCAACTATCTATGTCTATGCGCCTGAAGGACCAGAATTGGCAGATTATCTAAATCGGATTGCGAGCTACAATCAGCGGGAAGATTCACCTACTGCATGGAACATTGTCTTGACCAAGAGTTCTGATTACTTGGAGAAATTGATCTCCGAGAAGAAAGGAAATGTGATGATGGTGGCTGGAAAGAATGACTTGAAGATTGATTACATCACCGCTGCAGTGCAAAATGGGATTCATGTATATGCCGATAAGCCTTTGGTAATTAATTCGGAAGGATACAGGAAGTTGATTAAAGCTTTTGCGACAGCGAAAGAGAAGAATGTGATGCTCTATGATATCATGACCGAGCGATTCGAGATTTCTTCAGTGCTTCAACGTGAGTTATCGATGAATGCCGAGCTCTTTGGAGAATTGGAAAATGGCTCCCTTGAAAATCCCGCCATCACCAAAGAATCGATCCATCACTTTTTCAAATATGTTTCTGGGCAACCCTTGATCCGTCCGGATTGGTTTTTTGATGTGAGCAAAGAAGGACATGGAATAGTAGACGTAACTACGCATTTGGTGGATTTGATTCAATGGGAAGCCTTTCCGGGACAAATTCTCGACACCACAGGAGTGGAAATGCTAGCCGCTAAGACTTGGGCCACTACACTCGACCTGGAGCAGTTTCAGCGAGTAACTGGCAAAACAGCTTTTCCGGACTTTCTTCAGAAAGCGATTTCAGGGGAAAAATTGGAAGTATTGTCGAATGGTGAGATGAATTACACCTTGAATGGGAAGCATGCGAAAGTCAGTGTGATTTGGAATTATGAAGCCCCGGAAGGAACAGGGGATACGCATTATAGTATGATGCGGGGGACAAAGGCCAACTTGATTATCCGTCAAGGGAAAGCAGAGAATTTCAAACCGACGCTTTATGTGAAGCTACTTGAAGGTCAAAAAGCAGTTTTGGAAAACCTTATCAATTCCAAGCTTCAAGCTAAGTATTCAGGTCTTGCCTTAACTGAATTAGACAATGGGGAATATCGGATCGAAATTCCAGAAGCCTTCCATGTAGGTCATGAATCACATTTTGCCCAAGTGACCAAACAATTTTTGACCTATCTCAAGGCTACTAAAATGCCGGATTGGGAAGTCCCTAATATGCTGGTGAAATACTACACCACTACCAAAGGATTAGAAAAAGCAATGGGGAAATAACCAATTGCTTGAACTTACCTTTTTTAAATCGGTTGAATAAGAAACGGCTTTTTCTATGACTCAACCAACTACACCCACTCAGAAAAAAATAACCATTGCTATCGCCGGAGCCGGAGGTTACATTGGCAGATGGTTTATTCATCGTTTCAAGGACAAATACGACCTGATAGGTCTCAGTAGAAATCAAGTCAAATCCAATCCAGAACCCCAAGTAGAGTGGCGGCAAGTAGAGCTTTATTCGATTTCCAGTACGATTGATGCGCTCAAAGGCGTTGATGTTGCCATCTATTTGGTGCACTCGATGAATGCTTCCACTCGACTGAATCAAGGAAGTTTCGAGGATACCGATCTTTTGCTTGCGGATAATTTCAGCCGAGCTGCTTCTATTAATAATGTCAAACAGATCATTTATCTAGGCGGATTACTACCTGATGAGCCTGAGGAAAAACTCTCCAGACATCTCAGGAGTCGGTTGGAAGTGGAAAAGACTCTTGGTTCAAGAAAGTCGAAACTAACTGCTTTGCGAGCATCAATAATCGTAGGTCCTGGCGGTTCTTCCTTTGATATGATTAAAAATCTGGTGAATCGTCTCCCAGTCATGATGTGTCCAAAATGGACAGAATCCCTGACTCAGCCGATTTCTTTGAGGGACACCTTGGATATCATGGATACCTGTGTCGCCAATCCAAATGTCTATAGTCAAGCTATCGATATAGGAAGTCACGAAGTAATGTCCTATCGGAAAATGCTTGAGCGAACTGCTGAAGTCATGGGCAAAAAGCGAATTGTTTTTTCTATACCGGTTTTTTCGCTTGGTTTATCCAAGTTTTGGGTTGGACTTTTTGGGGATAGCCCACCGCAGCTGGTTTCACCTTTGGTGGAGAGCTTAAAACACACCCTGACCGTCTCTCCCGAATTAGCTTTTAAAGAAAAAGAGATTGACTATCTGAGCTATGAAGAATCGGTAAATGAGGCCTTGCATTCTAAAGAAAAACTAAAACTTCCTAAATACTACAAAACAAAAGGCGTAAAAAATACGGTTAGAAGTATCCAGCGCATGGAAAACGTTCACGGTAACTCTGCCACCTGGGTAGCTAATCGGTACAACATTTGGCTACCAAGTTTCTTTAAATTCCTCATCAACGGGAAAAATAATGGAAATGGAGCTATTTGTTTTTATTTACTGAATGGAAATAATCCCATGCTCGAAATGACCTTGATTCCGGATCGAAGTGATGAAGATCGACAGCTTTTCTACATCACCGGAGGCTGGCTTGTCCAGCGATTTGATTATGGTTGGCTTGAGTTTAGAGGAGTATTGGACAACCGATACATGATTTCTGCCATTCATGAATTTGTTCCAAGGTTACCTTGGTTTATTTATTTAAATACGCAGGCAAAAATACATCTTTGGGTAATGAACCGGTTCAATGCGTATTTGAAAAAACGGAAAGATTAGTCAAATCAATTCCTTAAACTATTTCCAACAATAACTTTTGCATCATGAAACATTTATCATTTAAAAATGGAGATCAGATTCCAGCCCTTGGTTTGGGAACATGGAAAAGCAATCCTGGAGAAGTTCGAAAAGCAGTGTTTTGGGCGATTGAGGCCGGATATCGACATATTGATGGAGCAGCCATCTATGAGAATGAAAAAGAAGTAGGGCAGGGAATCGCAGATGCAATCGAGGCTGGATTGGTAAAGCGAAAAGATCTCTTTATCACCTCCAAGCTTTGGAATAATTCCCATCGCCACGAAGATGTACATTTGGCTTTTGAAAAATCACTTTCTGACTTGCGTCTTAACTATTTGGATTTATACCTAATTCACTGGCCAGTTGCATTCAAACCGGGAGTAGGTTTTGCAGAGAAGCGTGAGGATTTTTTTACCTATAACGATGTGCCGTTAGGCCAGACTTGGGAAGCGATGCAAGAGTTGAATTCTAAAGGGCTGGCTAAACATATTGGTGTCTCAAACTTCAATCAGGCCAAATTAACAGAGCTCATGAAAGCAGGGGGGCAGCTACCAGAAATGAATCAGGTAGAAATGCAACCATTTTTACCTCAGGAAGAACTAGTAGATTTTTGTACTTCGAATGGTATGCTGATGACAGCTTATTCGCCTTTAGGATCTCCTGATTCTAGAAATGCAAAACATAAAAATGATCCTAAATTATTGACCAATCCCATTGTCTTGGAAATTGGTAGAAAGCATGCTATCTCAGCGGGTCAGGTACTAATAGCTTGGTCGATTGCGAGAGATATTGCCGTAATTCCTAAATCGGTAAACGAAGGAAGAATCAAAGAAAATCTTGAGTCGTCAAAAGTAACGCTCGATGATCATGATATGATGGAGCTTCGGGATATTGGAATTGCTCATCGATTTGTGGATGGTACTTTCTTTACTGGAACAAATAGTCCATACAACCTTTCCGACCTTTGGGATAAGTAAAAAAATGGCTGTTGAGATCTTCATCAGCCATTTTTTTGCACTTTTTTTTAACCGCTAAGCACAACGTTGTCCTAACCGCCAAGGGCACAAAGTTTTAGATAAAGGACGCAAAGTAGATCACCAGGGAATGATTGGTTCAAGCTTGCCTGAGTCAGTTAGGCCTTTAGACTTGGCACTTTTTCTTTTTTAATTATCCCTCCTCATTCAGATTTGGACTTGCTGATCCTTTCAATCCCCTTTGAGGAGCACTAAGTGATTTGTACTTTTTTAATCCTCTACTTCAAGTGCCTCCAAGATATCTGCAAGCTCATTGAAATCCAGTAAGCCTGGTTTGATTTCATCGCC
>JBBQDY010000263.1:0-4963 GCA_038320155.1 Cytophagales bacterium | reverse complement strand
TCTGGATGCCAAGCGCATAGATCAAGGAGAAATCTATGAAGCTGATTTCGAAGCTGTGTGGGATTCCCTTCGGGTAAAACTCCCTGAAATCGAGCAGACGAAATTGGCTACGCAGCCCGATTCAGCAAAAATAGAAGCTGCCAAAGGATCAGTCTATCGTGCGGAAGTGGCTTTTCACATGAAGGAAGTAAGCGAAAAGATTGAAGCGGGCTTCCAGCAGCGCAATGACTTTATCGAAAGTTCCTACTGGTATAATCCGCTGATGGGTATTCAGAATTACCTCTACAGTCTGGCTAATACAGATTTTTATGCTTATCAAGAGTACCGGGTGGCCATCCAAGATGCAAGCTTGGAACTTTCTAAAAAGGGTTGTGTAGAAGAATGGAACGATGAAAAAGTGGACGTGAATCGTTTTAGATCCTATTTTAACTTGGTTTCTGAAAAATGAAGCGGAGCTTTCTGGCTTTCTCCTTAATCTTCTGGGCTATTCCATTTACCTTTTCCCAATCCACAGAAAACTTTCCCCCACCGGAAAAATCTCCTGAGGTGTTTGCGAAAAGAGCCTTTGAAAAAATAACTATTGATGGAAAACTCGATGAGGCAGATTGGGATTCTGCAAAGTTGAGGCCTGGACGAAAATTTCTGCATATATACCGAAAAGGAACAAAAGTAGAAATAGGCCGATTCTGCTTTTTATGATACTGGTGTTGCAGGTACTATTAACTGGTAATCGATTCGTATTTGAAATTCTCAAGGGTATTGGCTTTCTACCAGATCAGAGGTATAGTATGATTGATATGTAGAATAATCTGGTTAGGCCTGACGAAGCAGTATTCATAAAAATGTTTGATCCTATTTGAGTTGAATTTTAATTGATTGCCTATCAGTTACTTTTCTGATTTTTTAGCAATCAAATCTGAATCCATCTTCCGATCTTAAGATTGTCGACTGGAACCGATTTTCAAACGCTTCATAATTAAAGCCCCCATGAAGCCATGGGTTACAATAGAAAAGAGAACAGTAAGTGTCACGATGTTTAGCACTGAATTTTGTCTTTCAAATTCTTGGCTATTGATCGCATAATAGAAATAATACAAGGAACCAATCCCACTAATAACCAGGAAGCTGATTGCCAATATTTGTGATATCAAATAAATCAGCCAGGTTAAATATTTCGTCATGACCCACAAAAGCTTGAATTTTAATGTCCTTCTGTTTTCATACCTAGGAATGGAAGGCTTTTTTGTCATTTCCGGGTTTAAGCATACAGGTCAATCAACATTGAGTGTCTTCGAACTGCTACAAATATTACCCATCGTGTGTATTTTTTGTAGAATCCAAGTAAAGTGTATGAGAAATAAACATTAAGTCTACTTTGGTTTATCAGATTAAAATATCGTCATGCAAATTTTTTCATACTATTATTTCATTCTACAAGATCATTTTGATTTCGGTCCGACAATTGAATTTTAAGAAATTAAATTCTGAAATAACTTGATTATGAACATGACACCATCGAATTCTGAAATCCACCCACCTTTAGCGGATAGAACACCAGTCAGACAAATAGGCGTGTTTTCTCTTTTTGGCTTAGTTCTAAATATTTGGTTCAAACTATTTAAGTTCTCAATCCGAACAGTATTCAGGGTCACGCGAGCGCTGGTTCGGTATCAAAATGGTGGAAAGATTGAGCAATCTAGAATCGGAAAGGAAAAGTTAGAATAGGTAATTCAAGGAAATTCAATGTGTGAACAAATAATACAGCCGTTGTTCAACATAAAAATCGAATCGAATTTCTCCGAAACCAGCATCGAATCAATGGACACCTTTCCAAATTCGTTTTCAGTGACTACGTTTCGTTCCCCATTTTTTGCTCCTAAGAGGCGGTTAAACACAGTCGTTTTCCCCGCCCCCAAGAATCCGGTGATCACATAGACTTCAATCGGCTTTTGAACTGAATACATAGCATTTCATCAAATCGGCCATTCGTCATTGAATTGAGTGGAGAGCGAATAGTGTTTTGATTCTTGCTTACTCACCAAGCAAGCAGAGAGTTCTCTACTAATCGATTCTTTATCCAAGTCCTGCCCAATAATCACCAGTTCGTTCATACGATCACCAAACTGACTATCCCATTTTTCCAGGATGAGTTCTTTATTTTCTGCATAGCCTGGATTAAGCAATCGCTCTTTTTCAGAATATGCAGCCCACCAAGTACCAAATGGATCTGCCTTTAATGATCCGCCCGCCTGACTCCAGAGCAGGGCATGATGCGGTCTGGAGGCTATCCAAAAAAGACCTTTACTGCGCAAAATCGTCGCTGGCCAAGCTTCACTGATATATTTCCAAAACCTTCCCGGATGAAATGGCCTGCGATCGCGGAATACAAAGCTGCTGATTCCATATTCTTCGGTTTCAGGCACATGCTCATTATTGAGCTCTTTGAGCCAGCCTGCGGCTTGCTCGGCCTCATCATAGTCAAATAAATGGGTGTTCAAAACTTCTTTGGGACTGATCTGTCCATAGGAAGTCCGGATTATTTTTGCCTCAGGATTGAGCTTGATCAGCATACCTTCCAGGAGTTGGAGACTTTCTTCGGACACCAAGTCAGTTTTGTTCAAAACAATTACGTTGGCAAACTCCACCTGATCTGTCAAAAGGTTGACAATCGAGCGAGCATCCTCGGGATCATCCGTCATATTCCGATCCAAAATGGTCTCATGAGAACCAAAATCTTTGAAGAAATTGAAGGCGTCCACGACAGTCACCATCGTGTCCAGTCTGCTGATATGGTTTAAGTCCAAAAGTCTGTCACCAGTCTCAAAAGAGAAAGTTTGAGCCACAGGAATCGGCTCTGATATCCCAGTGCTTTCGATCAATAGGTAGTCAAACTTCTTTTGTTTCGCCAGCTTTTGAACTTCCAAAATCAAATCTTCGCGCAAGGTGCAGCAGATACATCCATTAGACATTTCTATTAATTTTTCCTCGGTTCTGGAGAATTTAACTTCATTTTTGACCAACATCGAATCGATATTAAGTTCGCTCATATCGTTGACGATGACGGCTACTTTGTAGCCATCACGGTTATGAAGTACATGATTGAGCAGCGTGGTCTTGCCTGCACCTAGGAAACCGCTCAATACGGTGACTGGAATTCGTTCTTGCATGATATTATTTGGGATGATTTTTACAATCGGGAAATTCTACATGGGACTCTTTTATCTTGATCCAATTCACATAATGGGCGATTCCTATCAACAATGCACCTACGGGAGTGATGATAAATTCGAGGGATTCAGGGCCCCAAATCAGGCCGAAAGAAATGAGCAAAAAGCCAAAACTTACGATGAGAATTGGAAGTATTTTTTTGTGATGCCGCAAATATCCATGGGATAAAGAGAATAGGGCCAGACCTAAACTGAGTAAAATAATACCGTATTCGATCCAGGGATTTTCTAAAAATCCCAAGCCTAGAAAAGGAAGCGTACTCACCAAAAAAGGAAGGAAAGCGCAGTGAATCGCACAGGCAATCGAAGTGGAAAAACCTATAAAATCAAGATGTGTTCCTACAAAAGTATTTTTCATAAGTTTTATAAATGCAATATTGTTGCAAATATAAAACACTGAAGTTTAAATGCAACAATATTGCAAATAAGCGTTGAAGTATTTAGGTTTGACCCATAGAAATCATACTTCGATGCTTACTACACAATCCCTTTCTTTTGAATACGATGAATTCAACCGTTTTGAATTTCCTGATTTGCAGGTCGATTATGGTTCTGATTTGCTGATTCTCGGAGAATCAGGGATTGGAAAAACTACCCTGCTTCACCTGATTTCCGGTTTGTTGAAACCGAAGTCCGGAAAGATTTCAATTGACGGCACCAGTCTTCTTGAGCTTTCGGAGAAGCATCTTGATGCGTTTCGAGGGGCTAATATTGGAATTGTCTTTCAACGTGCACACTTTATTCACTCACTTACTGTCGGGGAAAACCTAGCCATGATCCAGTACTTGGGAAAGAAAAGTGCAGACCCTATCCGGATAAAAAAGGTTTTGGAGGGACTGGGAATTCTTTCCAAAATTAATTTTCACCCACATTTACTTTCTCAGGGGGAACAACAACGAGCAGCTATTGCCCTGGCAGTCATCAACCAACCCAAGTTGATTCTTGCAGATGAACCAACCGCTGCGCTGGATGATAAAAACTGCATTAAAGTCATAGAACTTTTGAAAAGTCAGACAAAAAGGAATCATGCAAGCCTGATCATTATTACACACGATCAGCGGTTAAAATCGGAGTTTGAAAAGTCCATTGTTCTTCAATCGAAGCTGGAATCGTTTGAATCTAAAGTCCATTAAGGTGCTATGAATATCGGTAGACTAAGCTTAAAAAATATACTTGCAAAGCCACTTTCAACTGGATTGAGTCTTGTTCTCCTCTCACTTGGTGTAGGAATAATCAGTCTAATGCTACAGATCGACAGGCATCTACAAAGTCAAATGACGAATAATATCAGGGGGATTGACATGGTGGTGGGAGCGAAGGGGAGTCCGCTTCAGCTTATTCTCTCGGCAGTATTCCAAATAGATGTTCCTACGGGAAATATTAGTCTTTCTGAGGCCGAAGCGCTTCAAGAAAACAGATTGGTTGAGTTTGGCATCCCTCTATCTTACGGGGATAGTTATGAAGCTTTTCGTATCGTGGGTACTACCGAGAAGTATCCTGAACTCTATTCTGCAATAATTGCAGAGGGAAGCTTTTGGAAGAATTCTCTTGAAGTAACGTTGGGATCAAAAGTCGCTAAGAAAACTGGTCTGCAGGTAGGAGATACATTTTTGGGTTCCCATGGGCTGAGCGAAGGAGGACATGTGCATGAAGAAAAAGCCTACGTCGTAACAGGTATTTTTGAGCCTTCAGGGTCAGTGATAGATCAGTTGATTTTGACTGGATTGGAAAGTGTG
>JBBQDY010000262.1:0-4988 GCA_038320155.1 Cytophagales bacterium | reverse complement strand
GACACTCAGGAACTTGCTTACGTGCTGAAGGCTGGTGAGACGGAAGTTCCTAAATACCTTCAGGAAGCATTTAAGTCTGGAAATCGAGTTCAAGATCTCCTAACTCAAAACTACATTACTGGAAGAACAGGAAATGAGATCCTACGGGAAACTCGAAAAATGATGGATGCTGAAGGATTGAGAGGTAGCATTTACACCCATCCTCTTGGATTCTATGGACATTCGGCTGGTCCAACTATCGGCATGTGGGATAATCAAGGAGATACCAAAGGCGCGGGAGATTTTCCACTTCATGCGATGACCGGATATGCAATCGAGTTAAACGCAGTCGTATTTGTTAAGGAGTGGAATAAGGATGTCCGCATCATGCTTGAAGAAGGAGCATTGTTTGATGGGAAGAAAGTGACCTATTACAACGGTCGTCAAAAGTCAATTTTGGCTATCCCGAGGGTAAGCAATTATTTGGGTTACTAACTGTTTTTCTCTCGCCGATCTTCGCTGAAAAAAATCGCTGATTTTCGCTGATCTGATTCATGTGATTATTAAAAAATATGTGTATCCTCATAAGTGCACGTCAAGATCTAAAACAGAATATTGATTGGAATCGGATCAAATTCCCCCTTTTTCAAAGGGGTCTAGGGGGATTTATCATATCAAATCAGTATTAAATTTGGCTACGTGTAATAAAACGGATACACATATTAAAAAATCTGCATTGATCTGTGTGCAACAATCCGAAAATCTGCGGGAAATCTGTTATTTCCAGCAATTAAATATCCTCCTAATCGACCGCTAATTTCCGATCTCTTTTTACAAAAATCAGCGCTATGAAAGCTAGAAATGCCATTCCTCCACTGAATAAGAATACCAGTTTAAAGTTTTCCGGATTATTGTTATAAAGAAAACCAGATACAATAGCACCTACACCTATTCCCGCCTCAAGGAATATATACATGGTAGCTAAGGCCCTTCCCCGAAATTTATCAAGCGACAAATCAATTACCCACGCAGCTGTCGTCGGGCTATACATCCCTACTGCCGAGCCAAATAGAACTCCGGCACCCATCAATGCTAGTTTGGTTTCGGCAAAAGCTATCGTGATCATCGCTAAAACCATGATAATACTGGCAACTTGGATGACCGGAACTCGTCCATAACGATCAGAGGTTTTTCCGGCGAGTAAGCGAATTCCCAAGGAAGAAAGCGTGAAAACGGCGAAGAAAAGCCCCTTATTTTTTATCCCCAAAAATTCAGAAAAGTCAGGGACAATAGTCAATACCACTCCAAATGAAAAGACTGAAAGGAACAAAATCACTGAGGGGATTAATACCCGCTTTTCGATGATCTCATCTTTTTTTAATCGAAAGAGCTTTAATGTCAATGGCTCCTTTTCTTCTAGTGTCTCCTTCAACTTCACCAATATTAAAATGGAGAAAATCGCAGTAAATGCAGATGCATAAAACAGCACATTTATTGGCCAATAAGTAGCGATCCAACCCCCAATCGCTGGTCCTGCGGCCATTCCTAGGGACCCAAAAAGCGATTGAATTCCCATGGCCTCGCCCCGTTTTTGAAATGGAACAATGTCTGCCACATAAGCAGAAATTCCCGTAGGAGTGAAGCCGGCAGAAAATCCATGTGCAAATCTTAAAAAGAGAAATCCACTCACAAAAGTGAGCAATGGATACATCAAACTCACCACGAAGCAAACCGCCGCGCCAAAGATCATCACTGGAATTCGCCCCACTTTATCTGCAAGTTTTCCGCTAAATGGTCTAGATAATCCAGCAGAAAGTGTGAATAGGGCGATGATTAGCCCTTTGTACTCCTCACCACCAAGACTGCTAAGGTAGTTGGGTAGCTCCGGAATAATCATGTTGAATGATGAGAAAAAGAGAAAAGAACTCAGGCAGAGTAAGAAAAAATTAAGCGTAAAAAAGGGTGGGAAGATTCTCATTGACGCGTCGAAAGTATGAAAAAACATCCATGATATGGGATTCTAAGCAAGATTTGGATTTCAAGTAGCTAGATGTTAGGATTAAGATTTGAGACCCAAGAAATTAGAAATAAGAATCAAGAGGTAAGAACCAAAAAATTAGACAAAAGGGTCGAAGTATCAGGTAGCTAGAACTTAGTATTAAGATTTGAGACCCAAAGAAATTAGAACAAGAATCAAGAGGTAAGAGCCAAGAGATTATACAAAAGGGTCGAAGTATCAGGTAGCTAGAACTTAGTATAAGATTTGAGACCCAAGAAACGAGAATCACAAGGTCAGTATCAAGTAGTTAGAAATTTAATATAAAGTATAGTTAAATAATAGATTGGATCCAACGATGCCAGAACAACCCACGAAAAAAACGAAATTAAAACACTAATTTTAACTTGGCTGGGTGAAGAATAAACCAGTTATTCTATATCGATTAATTTCTTCTTTTTTTAAAAGTTGTCCTTCGCAGATGCATTAGAGTAGGAGGTTAACTGTTTTTAGATTGGTTGAATTCTTTAATTTGAAGCCTCTTTCTAGTCATTTGTTTTATAGGTTATATGATTGTACGGAATGATGTCAGTAGTCCTATTTTCTCTGATTAAAATGACGGAAGACCCCTGTCCGAAAGACAGGCGGGGATGACCGAAGACCGATATGGCTTTCATTGAGAGTTTTTAGTAAATTCTTTTTTTCGTTTGTCCTTTACTGGCAGAAAAGCGGATACACACAATAGTTTGTTTACAGTGGGGCAAGAATACTCCTGAAGCCAAGCTTAATTTTTATCTGAGTAAGTATTATCTGATAATCGTTTTTCTCGAAAAAGTAGTTTCCATAATCGTAATTCCTGATTTATATGTAGATTTCACGAGCTGAATTGGAATTCTCCTTTTCAAGAAAGGACAGAATGTAAATTTTAAAAAACCATGTCAATTCCTAAATTTTCTAAATCCATAACTGCTTTTCAGGGAAGAACAGCACCTGAAGAGGGATTTTTAGCTGGATATGCAGCAATTATTGAGGCCTTTCAATTGCAAATTCCCTTACCATTGAACCTATGTCTGATTAGCAATAAGAATCGAAAATACCAGGTTGAAAATTGGAAAGTATTTTCATCAAAGTATTTACCTGAAGATAGCTTATATAAGCAATTTGCTTTTGCCTTAAAGTATGAGGGTATAAACCTTCTACTCTTTAAAAAGCTATTTGAGGTTGTTGAAAATGAGCAAATAATCCGAATGATTAGTACTGAGCCCACTGGGCAATATGCTCGCCGCATTTGGTTCCTGTATGAATGGTTGATGGATAAAAAGCTTCCTGTTTCAGATTTGGAAAATGGGAATTATGTGGAATTAATTGATGAGAAAATCCAGTTTTCCATCGGTCCTGGATCAAAGTCCAAAAGGCACAGAATAACGAATAATCTTCCTGGAACAAGAGAGTTTTGCCCCTTGGTTTTCAGGACGAAAAAACTTGAGAGATTCATCGAAAAGGGTCTTTCTGCAAAAACTGATGAACTTATTCAGGGAGTCAGGAAAGACTTTCTTCAGCGGGCTGCAGCGTTTCTCTTATTGAAGGACTCCAAAGCATCTTTTACAATCGAAGGGGAAAGTCCCAAAAGCAAACGAGCTGCACGCTGGGGACAGGCAGTGGGGCAGGCTGGAATGAAGGAGCTATCAAAAGGTGAGTTGTATCGTCTTCAAAAGTTGGTTATTGAAAATCATCGGTTTATACAATTAGGATATCGAACGAAAGGCGGGTTTGTAGGGGAGCACGACCGGCAATCTGGAGAGCCACTGCCTGATCATATTTCTGCTAGATGGCAGGATATAGAAAGCCTGATGAGCGGACTTTTGGAGACAGAACTATTATTAGTTGACAAATCCTTTGATCCTGTCGTCGCAGCAGCTGTGATCGCATTTGGAATGGTAAATATTCATCCATTTGAAGATGGAAATGGCCGAATTCACCGATACCTGATTCACCATGTTTTGGCAAAAAAGAAATTTGCTCCTCAAGGCATTATATTTCCAGTATCTGCGGCTATTCTGGATCGCATCAATGATTACAGAATTGTTCTTGAAAGTTATTCATTGCCACTTTTGGATTTTATAGATTGGAAAGAAACTAAGGATCATAACGTTGAAGTTCTGAATGATACTCTTGACTTTTATCGCTATTATGATATTACTTTTCAGGCAGAGTTTCTATATGAATGCGTTGAAGAAACTATAACGAACATAATTCCTTCCGAAATTAGCTATTTGTCCAAATATGATCAATTCAAAAACTTTGTTGAGGAGGAATTTGAAATGCCTGATAAATTGATAGCGACGCTTATGCGATTTTTGGAGCAAAACTCTGGGAGACTTTCTAAAAGAGCAAGGGAAAATGAATTTGCCTTATTGAATCAAAAAGAAATAGAAGCAGTCGAACTTTATTTTAATTCTGTTTTCAATCCAACTAGTTGATTTTTCTGGTAGGAAGATCCCACATCACCGTCTTTATACAAAGGACCTCCCCGATTAAAAGCCAAAAAAAGGCCGGAGAAAAATCCGGCCTTTATCGTTGCTTAATCTTTAGTCGCTTGTTCCTCGCTTTGGGCGAGTAGGTAGGCTTTCATGAATTCGTTTAATCCTCCATCGAGTACACTTTGTGCATCGGAGGTTTCATGACCAGTACGGTTGTCCTTAACCAATTTGTAAGGGTGCAGGACGTAGTTTCTGATCTGAGATCCGAAGTCCACACGTAGTTTGGAAGATTCGATCTTGGCTATTTCAGCATTTCGCTTTTCCAATTCCAATTGGTACAAACGAGATTTCATCATTTGCATCGCCTTTTCTCGGTTAGCAAGCTGGGACCGTTCGATCTGACAAACCACCACAATGCCTGTGGGCTTGTGTGTCAATTGTACTTTGGTTTCCACCTTGTTCACATTTTGCCCTCCAGCGCCACCGGATCGGGAGGTGTGAAGTTCGATATCTGCAGGATTGATGTCGATTTC
>JBBQDY010000261.1:0-4996 GCA_038320155.1 Cytophagales bacterium | reverse complement strand
ATTTCCAAATTATCGACAGCTGCCAAAGCTGGACCGGATCTATATCCGATTTTGCCTACTTCCATCTGCGATCCGATGTGCAGTCCAAAAATAGCGTCCACATCTTTCATGACACCTTCTTTGACCATAAGCTGTGCACCTGCCATGTCCACATCATAAACGCCTTCCTCTGCAGGTTGGAAAATGAACTTCACATTTCCCTGAAGTTGATCTTTCATTCCAGCTAAGACCTCAGCCACTCCCATCAAGATCGCCACGTGCGTATCATGTCCACAGGCATGCATGACGCCTGTTTCTTGACCATTATAGGTGGTGGTGACGGTTGACTTAAAAGGGAGATCCACTCGCTCAGTGACTGGAAGTGCATCCATGTCTGCTCTTAGTGCGACAGTGGGTCCGGGCTTCCCTCCTTTGAGGATTCCTACTACACCTGTTACAGCTACATTTTCTGTTACCTCGATGCCTAATGATCTCAGGTGATCTGCCACCTTTTTTGCGGTTCGGGTTTCCTGATTTCCGAGCTCGGGATTTTGGTGGATGTCACGTCGCCAATCGATCACCTTTGATTCGATTGCGGAAGCTTGCTTGTCTATTGCAGGTCTCAAGGTGGACTGGCCGAATGCCGATCCGGTGATGAGCAATAGGGGAAGTATAAATTTTTTCATGGGTTGAATTTTTTTTGTTCTATTCCAAATTTAGAAAAATGCTCAACCCGATAATCATTTTTAGGAATTTGCTTCTAAATCTTAATCCGAAAGAACTATTTCCACTCAAATTCCTTTTCTAAAGGCAGACACAAGAAATTAATTTTATGGAACTCACCAACAAAATCGCAGTAGTTACCGGAGTCAGCAAAGGCATCGGATTTGAATTAGTCAAACTTTTAATCGAAAAAGGAAGCGTCGTAGCAGGTTGGGGGAGAACAGCCCCTGATTTCAAACATGATAATTTTCACTTTTTCTCCTGTGACGTATCGAAAGAAGAATCGGTAGAGAATGCATTCCAAGAAACCACCAAGAAGCTGGGGAAAGACATTAGAATCCTGGTGAATAATGCAGGATTTGGCGTAGCAGGGGCGACAGAAAACTTCTCTACAGACGACTGGAAAGCCATGTTTGATACGAATGTTCATGGGATTTTCTACACCACCAAGCGACTGATTCCCGGAATGAAAGCTGCCGATGAAGGGCATATTTTGAATGTAGCATCGATAGCCGGACTGAATGGCGTCAACCAAATGGCGGGATATTCGGGGACGAAGCACGCTGTAAAAGGGATTTCCCATTCGCTTTATATGGAGTTGAGAGATTTTGGGATCAAGGTTTCGACAATCTATCCGGGCTCGATTCAAACCAACTTCTTCGATGACATTCCCAGTGTCGAGGCCAATGAAAATATGATGCGACCAATAGATGTCGCCATGACGATGCTTCAGACGCTGGAGACTCATCCCAATTACTTTGTGGCAGATGTGGAATGCAGACCGCTCAGACCAAAGGGAAAGAAGTAGAACTTTGGGATTGATTAACCACGGAGGACGCCATGGTTTCGCTAAGGGTCACAAAGAAATGATATAGTTTTTAAATTGGTCCAAGTCTCAGACTTGGACCTTTTTTAGAAGATTTGGCCATCTTTGCCTTTCACCTTAATTTGTAAAGCAATAGATAGAAAACGCTCTTTAATTTGAAAGTTCGCCTCAATTTTTTAAAACAAATATCGACCTCTTGCAGGGCTTAAATTTTTTTTGAGTCAGTTAAGTGTTTATTTTGATTGTTAATCTTACGGAAATCAGTCCCATGAAAAAAATTCATACTATCATTCTCATTTCAGTTCTTTTCGGTGCCACTGCCTATATGAGCCTTTCTTCTCAGAATAAGCCTTTGGAAGAAACGCCAGTTCTTACTGCACCTAGTACGCTTCCGGACTTTACGCTAAACGGGATAAATGGAAAGGCAAATTCCATCCACGCTTTGGCAGGCAACAAGCCTACAATTTTCATTTATTTCAGCTCTACCTGTCATCTATGTCAGGATGAACTTGGGGCCCTTTCGAAAAGAATAAATGAATTTAAAGACTATAACGTAATCCTAACTACAGTGCAGCCGGTTGATGAGATGATCGGCTTTGTGAACAGCCTGGGAATTAAAGACAAATCTTATGTTCATTTTTTGCTTGACTCTGAAATGGAAGTCGCTAGCTTCTATCAAATCAAAAGTGTTCCTTCGATTTATTGCTACAATGCAGAAAAGAAACTGGTAGCTGAATATGTGGGGATTACCGAAATCGATCTTTTGCTGAAGAACTTGAGTCAAGGAAAATAAGGCCACAGTATCTCCGGATGGTTTGAAAAATCACTTTTAAGCTGGGTCTAATCCGCTTTTCTAAAATCGCTGTCATTTCCGGCCCAACTAAAGGAAATACATTTTTCTTACTTTTGATTGACTAAAAAATCCCAATGTCCTTAGAAGTATCCAATCTGACCAAAATTTACGGTTCTCAAAAAGCACTCGATGAAGTGTCTTTTTCGGTTACTCCGGGTCGGATTTTGGGGTTTTTGGGGCCAAATGGGGCTGGGAAATCGACCACGATGAAAATCATCTGTGGCTATTTAGCTCCAGATGGAGGCGCCGTTTCAGTTTTGGGAATGAACGCCTTGACTGCGCCGAAGCAAGTCAGTCCCCTCATCGGTTACCTACCCGAGCATAACCCACTTTATCTGGATATGTATGTCAGGGAATTTCTGGAGTTTTCAGGAGGGATTTATGGATTGTCAGGAAATAAGCTGAAGCAGCGGGTACTCGAGATGCTTCAGAAAACTGGACTGGAACCAGAGCAGCACAAAAAAATTTCTCAGCTTTCTAAAGGATATCGACAGCGGGTAGGTCTCGCAAGAGCCTTGATTCATGATCCAAAAGTTATCATTTTGGATGAACCTACTACTGGACTTGACCCGAATCAATTGGTAGAAATCAGAGCTTTGATCAAGGAAGTTGCAGCCCATAAAACATTGATTCTTTCAACCCACATCATGCAGGAGGTCGAGGCGATCTGTGATGATGTAGTCATTATCAATAAGGGCAAAATTTTGGCAGCAGACTCGCTGGAAAATCTTAAGTCTTCCGCTTCTGAAATTCAATTGATCTTAGAAACCGAGGAGGAGCTGGATCTACAATGGTTCACTCAGTTTGATTCGTCCAAATTTGGAACTAAGGGAAAATCAGAAGTCATTATTTCCGCCTCCAACGCTGGAGAAGCACGCAAGGAAATCATGCAATTGATTCAGCAGCGAAAATTAAATC
The DNA here is from genome assembly GCA_038320155.1 of Cytophagales bacterium. GTDB lineage: Bacteria > Bacteroidota > Bacteroidia > Cytophagales > Cyclobacteriaceae > Algoriphagus. The sequence continues at coordinate 1,697 of JBBQDY010000261.1, read as the reverse complement.
TGATCAGTCTGAATCAAAACAAGAAAAATTTAGAACAAATTTTCCGGGAAATCACGCGATGAAAAGTCTGTTTTGGAAAGAAATCAACGCATTTTTTGGAAGCCTTTTGGGCTATCTGGTTTTGGCGCTGTTTCTTGTCGCTCTGGGATTGATCGTTTGGGTCTTTCCAGAGAGCAGTGTGCTTTCCTACGGCTTTGCCGATTTGGAAGTCCTCTTTAGCTATACACCTTATGTATTTACGTTTTTGATTCCTGCGCTTTCGATGCGGATTCTGGCTGAGGAGCGCAAAACTGGTACTTGGGAACTGCTTCGGACTTCACCGCTTTCAATTTTTCAGATCGTTTTGGCAAAATACCTCGCCTTGTTGACCTTGGTCTTTGTGGCAATTTTGCCCACGCTAATCTATTATTTCAGTGTAGTTCAAATAGGAGATCCTGTGGGAAATTTGGATCAGGCGGGCTTCTTTGGGAGCTGGATTGGTTTGATTATGATCGGAGCAGTTTTCGCAGCAGTTGGGATTTTTTCCAGCGCTTTGACTTCTCAGCAAGTATTAGCTTTTGTGCTCGGAGTATTTTTATGCTTTGTGCTCTACTTTGGTTTTTCAGCAGCGGCGGACCTTCAAGCGGGCAATTTTGCCTATTGGCTGGAAGAGTTGAGCTTAAGTTATCATTACATCAGTTTGAGTAGAGGGGTGATTGATTCACGGGACATCTTCTTTCTATTTGGGATGATTTGGTTGTTTTTAGGTGGAACAATAATCGTTTTGCGAAGCAAATGAAAAGATCATTTTTCCATATCGCCAAGCCGTGGTTATTCCTTTTTGGAGGAATTTTAGGTTTTGTACTGCTCGCACAGTTTGTCCGTTTTCGGATTGATCTCACGGAAGAAAAACGTTTTTCAATTCATCCCGGTACAGAAAAAGTCCTAGCTCAAATTAAAGAGCCATTGCATGTGGATATTCTTCTCGTTGGTGAAAATCTTCCAGGGGGAATGCGAAGACTTCAGAAATCTATCGAAGAGACGGTCCGAACCTTCAATGCTTACAGTCCTGAGCCAATTACTTACTCGTATTTTGATCCCTTAAAAGTAGATCAAGAGGAGCAAGAAGAATTCATTCTGAACTTGGTGGATTATGGGATCAACCCGACTAATTTATTTGTAAATCAAAATTCCGGTCAGCAAGCCCAGCTTATTTTCCCCGGGTTTTTGGTCAGCGATTCTGAATTTGAGACTGGCGCTTTGGTACTCAAAGGAGAGCAAGGCATGTCTCCGGAGCAAATTCTGAATCAGTCGATCGAGAATTTGGAGTTCGAACTCAGCAAAGCAATTCAAAAATTGATAACCCCAAGCTCATCAACTATTGCGATGCTGATTGGCCATGGAGAAAATGGACAGGATGATGGATTTGGAATTGTGGAGGCTTTGGATGGCGAGTTTGAGATTTTCAAAGTGCCATTAGAACAAGCAAAAAAACCTGCTGATCTGGCAAGTTTCAAAACAGTTTTTATCCAATCTCCCAAAGAAAAATTCACTGATCGGGAAATTTATCTATTGGATCAATATGTCTTGAATGGAGGAAATCTTGTGGTTTTACTCAATGGTGTCGCAGTGCAGGAAGAAGCTTTGGTCAGTGGCGCAACGGTAGCAATGCCATTAGAAACCGGCCTTGAAAATCTTCTTTTTCGCTATGGGGTCAG
>JBBQDY010000260.1:0-5019 GCA_038320155.1 Cytophagales bacterium | reverse complement strand
GGAGATGAACTATATTCTTTTGGTGTAATAGAACTCCTCCAGTCGGAACCACCGATAGAAGTAGAGTTTGAGCTATTAATGCAAGTGTTGAAAAGTGTTTTAGATTGCAATCCTTTTCACCCGTCAGCTCTGGAATTAGCGGAAGCCTGTCTCCCTCATGTCCGCGAGCCTCAAGCTTTTGTCCAACTTATGATTGTAGCCTGTATAAAAATTTCGTCGTCGTCGGCGACACTAGCAGCTAGTTTTGGTGAGATAGGTCGCCGTTTAGATTTTGAAAATTTAGACATTTTGCAGCGGTTGACTCTTTTGCATCATCTGGCGGCTTGTTACCAAAATGCTAGGCAATACGAAAAAGGTATAGAACTGGCTAAATTGTGCCATTCCTTATCAGAAGAATTACCAGAGAAAGTTTATGCGAATTACAAGATTCTTCGAGGGTTGATGGGTGCAGTTGGATATTGGGAAGAAGTCTGTTCGGTCATGAAACGTCACCAGTCACAATTGCAGTCTCTGATAGATCAACAGGCGTCGTCGCTGATTCAAACGAGAGTTCAAAGTTTGTTGACTACAACTTTCTTTTTCCCATACTTTCAAGATCGGGCGAAAAATAACAGACAACTTCAAAACCAAGTGGCTCAACTGTGCCAAACCAACATTGAAATCTATGCCAGGGAGGAGGTAGAGCGATTTCGACAGGGGAACTTAGCTCGTCGCAACCTTGGTGCTACTGCCAAGCCTTTGAAGATTGGCTATCTATCCCATTGCCTGGGAAGACATTCTGTGGGCTGGCTGGTGCGATGGCTGTTTCAGTATCACGACCGCGATCGCTTTCAAATTTATACCTATTTCATGGCTTATACAAAAAAGCCGATATACGATTGGTTAGAAGAATTTTATGTTGAGCAATCCGATCAAGCTCATCAAGGTAGTTTTTTCCCAAGGGAAATGGCTGAGCAAATTTATCAGGATGAGATTGATATTCTGATAGATCTGGACAGCATCACTCTGGATTTTAGTCTTGAGGTGATGGCGCTCAAACCGGCACCTATTCAAGTTACTTGGTTGGGTTGGGATGCTTCGGGGCTGCCCGCCATTGATTATTTTATTGCCGATCCCTATGTTCTGCCGGAGTCAGCCGAGGATTATTACAGCGAAAAAATTTGGCGTTTGCCTCAAACCTATATAGCTGTGGATGGTTTTGAGGTGGAAGTACCGACTCTGCGCCGCGACCATTTGAATATTCCTAGCGACGCCGTTATATATCTTAGTTCTCAGGTTGGCTACAAGCGGCATCCTGACACAGCGCGATTACAAATTAAGATTCTGGCAGAAGTACCGAACAGTTACTTTTTAATCAAGGGTGGGGCCGATACAAAAGCGATTGAACGCTTTTTTACTCAGCTAGCGGAAGAAGAGGGTGTGGAGGGCGATCGCCTGCGATTTTTGTCGCAAGACCCCTCAGAAGCCTTTCACCGAGCTAACTTAGGCATCGCTGACGTAGTTCTCGATACCTACCCGTATAACGGAGCTACAACCACCTTAGAAACTCTGTGGATGGGTATTCCTCTGGTAACGCGAGTTGGCGAGCAGTTTGCTGCTCGTAACAGCTACACGATGATGATGAATGTGGGTGTAACTGAAGGAATTGCTTGGACTGATGAAGAGTATGTGGAGTGGGGAGTTCGCTTGGGTAAAGATTCGGCTTTGCGACAACAGATAGCGTGGCGGCTGCGGCAATCAAGGCAAACATCTCCCCTCTGGAATGCCAAACAGTTTACTCGTGAAATGGAGAATGCTTACGAGCAGATGTGGCAGAAATATTGTGATAACACCTAGTAGATCGAGATGGTTGAGCGTGAAAATATCCAGTTATATTAGCTTTTTAAAAAAATATGATTATCCAAGTATCTTCCTGTCGATCTTGATATTTTGGTTTCTCATATTTATCACAAGTGGTTCGCTGTTTTCTGGATATCACTTTACTGATGACCATGAAATAGCTCATATAAACTATAATTTGACTGTTGAAAAACTAGGTATTTTTGAAGTAAGTAGTAAATGGATTCAGAATGATTTACTAACTGGAAGGTTCCGACCATTTTATTATATTCATAGAATCCTTGAGACAAGATTACTAGGAATTAATTGGGCTTTGTGGTCACTTTATACTGGAATGTTAGGAGTTTTAACTACATTCTTCCTCTTCATGTTTGGAAGGTTTATAAATTTTTCAATAATAGAAGCTTTACTATTTTCTTTTTTAATAACTTTAGGGGCGCAATCAGCAGTCTGGTGGCAACTTGGGCCTGCTGAAACAATAGGTACATTTTTACTAGCGGGTGCTTTAGTATTTGCAGCGCTGAGTGAGAGAGCTAATAAATACAAAAAAATCTATGAAGGATTATTCGTTTTTTTTGTATTAATAATGTCTTTATCTAAAGAAAGTTTTATTCTTATGATTCCAGCTATCGCCTCGATTAAAGTTTGGATGTCTCATCAGATGAGAACTTTATCATGGCCTGAATCCCTAAAGAAAAATATTTTATCGCTATCATTTTTGGGTATATTTTTTATAACAGAGCTTTTAATTTTAAAATTTTATATTGGGCTAAATCCTGATATTGGATACGCTGGAGTTGATGCACTTAATATTTCCAGTATCATCAACGCTACTCAAAGTTTAAGTCAGGCTGGTTATTGGTGGCTCATATTAATAAGTTTGATATCAATTAGATTAACTATTAAGCCCCCTTATTCTCAATCTCTCCCCCCGATTTTAAATGGTTTGTATTTTCCGGTTATTTTACTTTTCTTAGTTGCAATACCTCAAATATTGCTTTACGCTAAGTCTGGAATTGTTCAACGATATATATTACCCGGAATTTTTGGGTATGCTTTTTTGATAATAACTCTCTACAATTATCTCAATAAAACTTATAAGCTTGCAGCTAAGTTAATTTTATTATTAATTATAATTACGTTGAGCTTTAACTTGAGTTTAGCTTGGGACGCGGCACATACTTTTGGGCTGGAAGGGAAATCTACCAATGCTTTACTGCGGACAATAGAAGCAAAAACTCAAGTAAACAACCCAATCTTAATTGTTTCAAACCCTCACCTTTCCTATGAATGGAGTTTGTCAATCAAAAAGTATCTTAATTACATATCAAATAGAAAGAATTTGTATTTTCATAGTTATGTGAGTCCCCAAAATTATTTCTTTAAAAAAATAGAAAGCTTTTATAATCATCATACTTTGGATAAAATTAAAGATAAAACAGATTTCCAATGTGTTGTGCTTTTTCCGTACCAGAAAGGCATATTTTTCAGTAAGTCATATTGGTTCTTGAGGGATAAGTTTGAGGAGTATGAATTTGGAAATTTTAATCGTAACTTAAACAAAAATACGAAAATTCAACTTTATTGTAGTAAAATCTAGCAGTAGGGTGGGTATTGCGACTTTTAGGTAGGGCTTGCTGAAAAAGTCAGAAAACAGCATTTAGAAAGATGAGTGAATTTGCGATTACCTTAAAAAGATAAATTTTGCTCATCTTTTTTTGAGAAAATATAATCTCTGCTAATTGTTCGAGCCCGAAAACCTGAAAAAAGGTTTTTGTTGTGAAATAGACATAAAAAAAGCCAAAAAGCCTGCCGCAGCAGGGCAGAAAGATTCATCACCAGAAAAGTTATGGCGATGGTTGGAGAGAGAAGTATTAGAAAGTTTAGCCATCACTCTACCAAGGCTGAATCTTCTTTTAGCTTCTCCAAATTTTCCTTCAATCGAGTTGCGAATTCTCTCGTCTAACTGAGCCTGTTTCTTCGTTGACTTGCTGATATTTGTCGGGGGCCTTCCTAGAGGGGGGCCACTCATTCTAATCCCTCTTTCTTTGCACCAAGCTAAGAATGTCTCTCGTTCGATAAATCCGATCTACATGAATTGATTCTGGATAGAATCCCGTGAACCGTTTAAATTCTTCTACTTGTATTTTTAAGTCTACAGACTCGTTAAAATTATCCCAACTAATTCGGTCTAAAAATACGTATCCATTACGACAACTGGCTGACAGCTTTGCCCCAAACTCAACGGATTTCCCGGCTTTCCCTCTGACGATGGGGCGGATGTGTGGTTGTGTTAAGCTTACTATTCTATCCTGAATACTCTGTTCTTTCTTTTCATACATCGATAACTGTTGACGGTATACTTCTGTGACTACTAGCAGCATTTTATAATGAGATTTACTCAGCAACTGTAGCTTACCCATTTCATCGATATGAGCCAAATTTCTTTTGATATATTGGAGTTGTTTTTTAATTCCTTTTCTTCGTATTTTTCGTGATGGTTTCCGGTTTTTAGCCACTTTTAGGTATTCTTTTCTGGCTGTGTTTCGATAGGTGATTGGTTTTTTTTTACGGGTGACTGACTTTGAGTGTGTAGAGCGTCTATGATTTTTTCGGTATGTTCCCTTGCTTGATTTAATAGTCCTAAGTCTGTCGGATACTTAATGTCTGCTGGGGCACAAGTTGCATCTAATATTAATTTTCCTTGATTTTTCGGTTCACTTATTTCTGATGACTTTTTTTTGACTTCCTCTCCTGGCAATTCGGTCTGCTCTTTTACCATTTTTTCGTTAATTTTATTGACTAGATTTACACCTATTCTTTGTCGAAAATAAACGAACATTGATGAATCAAATGGTGAAGCATCGCTATAGGTAGTCATGCCTATAAAGTATTGTAGGTATGGGTTTTCTCTTATTTTTTCTACTGTTTCGGAGTCACTGGTTCCTAACCTTTCTTTAATTATTAATGCCCCTAATGCTATCCTAAATGATTTGGCGGGGGCTCCAGTAGAGACTGTAAAATTTTGAGCATATTCCGCTTCAAATTCTGACCACGGAATTAGTTTTGCCATGATTACCCAACGATTATCATCTGACAATTGCCCCTCGAAGGGGAGGTCAAAGTTGGATGGCTCTTTTGGGGTTGGGTCAACTTTTCGGTACATTACGAAAGTGATGG
>JBBQDY010000259.1:0-5020 GCA_038320155.1 Cytophagales bacterium | reverse complement strand
CAGAATCGACAGCCACCCAACGACTAAATCTTGCCCAAGCATTCAACCCAATGGGAGCCTTGGCAGGATTATTTGTAGCCAAAGAATTTATCCTTAATGCGCTGCAATCCAACAACACTGACGCGGATGGAAAGATCATCTTCAATTCCTTGGATGAATCTGCTAAGGCAGTGATCCGTACCGCAGATCTGATGGTTATTCGAGATCCTTATGTGATGCTGGGTTTGGTCGTATTCGGTATTTTGGTTGTCATTGCAATGGCTAAAATGCCTGAAAGCAAAGACTCCAATTCCAAAGTGGACTTCAAGAATACGATGCGTCGCCTTTTGAAGAATCGAAACTTCGTGGAAGGCACCCTCGCTCAGATGTTTTATGTAGGGGCACAAATTATGGTTTGGACCTATATCTACCAATATGCCGAAGTGCTTGGGATCAGCAATGCGGAGGCGGTCAATTACGGGTATGCAGCTTTGTTGGTTTTTCTCGCCGGTCGGTGGATTTGCACATTCTTACTTCGCTATATCCAGCCTAGCAAACTCCTGAGCATTTTCTCAATTCTGGCTATTCTGTTTACTACTGGTGCCATTATATTACCTGGCATGGCTGGACTATACAGCTTAGTTGCGATATCTTTTGCGATGTCGCTGATGTTCCCCACCATTTATGGAATTGCACTTGAAGGCCTGGGCGAAGATTCGAAGTTTGCCGCTGCATTTTTGGTCATGGCAATCGTCGGAGGAGCAATCATGCCGACTTTGCAAGGAATGATTCTAGATCTTGGAGGTTCTAATTATGACGACATCCGAATTCTTGGCGTATCCGAAGTCAATTTTTCATTTATATTGCCACTAGGCTGCTTTGTCATGGTTTTACTATTTAGCCTTCGAGCAAAGAATCTAGTTTCAACTCAACATTCAAACTCATGAAAACCCTCCTTATCCTACTTGCATTCGCTATGATGATTTTCCCTATTCAAGCACAAAATATAACGTTGCCACTTTGGAATGGCACCCCTCCATTTCAAAAGGAAATGGATCTCAAAGAGGAAGTCGTGTCAGAAGGAATCGTCAGAATCGGGAATGTTCAAATCCCAACAATCGAGGTATATCTTCCTGCAAAGCAGATTGCAACTGGACAAGCAGTAGTTATTTTTCCAGGAGGTGGATATGGTATTTTAGCCTATGATTGGGAAGGGACAGATTTTGCCAAATGGCTCAATTCTCAAGGCATAGCTGGAATTGTAGTTAAATACCGCCTTCCAAAATCCGCTTCTTTAACAGATCCAAAAGAAGTCCCGCTCATGGATGCACAGCGTGCGATACGTATGGTCCGTCAAAATGCCTCAGCGTGGAATATTGACTCTACTCAAGTTGGGATCATGGGTTTCTCTGCAGGTGGCCATTTGGCTTCGACACTCAGCACGCAATATTCACATAAAGTTGATCGGACTATGGATGCGGTTGATGCACTTTCTGCGCGACCTGATTTTTCGATTTTGGTTTACCCTGTGATCACCTTTGTAAACCCGTCGATTCATTCGGGTTCGATGAAAGCATTGTTGGGAGAAAATCAAACTGATGATTTGAAGAAAAGATTCTCGGCTGAGTTGAATGTCACCGAAGATACGCCTCCCACCTTTTTGGTTCATGCCGGAGATGATACTGGCGTGCCGGTTGAAAATTCGCTGCTCTATTATGCCGCCCTTCGGGCAAAAGGAGTTTCTTCATCGCTGCATGTGTACCCTAAAGGAGGTCATGGATTTGCTTTTGGAATGGGAAAAGGTCCCGTGGAAAACTGGCGCGATGTATTATTAGACTGGATGAAAGCGCTTTAAAAAATTGACTATTCTTACTTAATTTTCTTATGGCTATAAAAGTTATCGCCTTTGACGCAGATGACACCCTTTGGGTGAATGAACCATTTTTCCGGGAAGCGGAAGAAAAATTCGCGGATCTTCTTGCAGATTTTATGCCGCAGCATAGTACGATGAAGGAGCTCTATCGGACCGAAATCGAGAATTTATGGCTGTATGGCTATGGAATCAAAGGATTTACCCTTTCGATGATCGAAACAGCAATGCGAATTTCTGATCAAAATATTTCTACCGCCACGGTAAAAAAAATCATCCAGATAGGAAGAGAAATGCTGGAAAAACCGGTTGAACTTATCCCTGGCGTAGAAGAAGTTTTGAAAGAATTGAATGGAGACTACCGAATCGTTCTTGCAACTAAAGGAGATCTGTTAGACCAAGAGCGCAAGTTGAAAAAATCAGGGCTGGAAAGTCATTTTCATCATATTGAGATTATGAGTGAAAAGAAATATTCAGATTTCGAGAAGTTAATACGGCATTTAGATATCAAGGCTCATGAATTTATCATGATCGGCAATAGTCTCAAATCGGACATTTTACCTGTGCTTGATTTGGGAGGTTATGGAATTCACATTCCCTTTCACATCACCTGGAAGCATGAGATTATTGCACATGAGGTTTCTCATGATCGTTTTTTTGAGGTAACTAAAATCTCCGATGCTGTAAAAGTGATCCGAGATTTAGCGATTTGAGTAATGAAGTCTTACCTGATAATTAAATAAATTGGAGCATGAATAACCCACGTAAAATGATTCTTGTAATCAATCAAATACATCCTGAAGATGAAGACAGGCTAGATGTGGAATATTGGATGAGGAAATCACCGAGTGAACGGTTGGCTGAAGCATATCGACTTCTTAGAAATTATTACATGTCGTTGAATGGAAGTTACCCTGATAAATTTGAACGTGTGATCACCCAAAGAAAGCTGTAATGTTTGAACCTGATTTCATTGAATTCATACCGCTACTCAACGAGGATTAAATAAATATTCACCTACAGCCGACGCTCCCAATTTACTTTTCATTGATCCCCTGATGAATATCCCAACTGCCTATCAAAAAGTCTCAGGAATGATCATGGTAATTGTTTCCGCTATTTTCTGGGGCGTTTCAGGCACTTTCGCACAGTTTCTATTTGAGGAAAAGGGCCTAAATCCAGCTTGGCTAGTATGCTGGAGACTATTATTAGGAGGCGTCATTTTGCTGATTTTCTCCCTTTCCCGAAGGCAAAAAGACACTTTCCAAATATGGAAAAAACCTATTGATGTACTTCAAATTTTCCTTTTTAGTATTCTCGGAATGGTTGCCGTTCAATTCACTTATTTCTACAGCATTTCACTTTCAAATGCCGCTACCGCCACGGTTTTACAATACTTGGGACCAGTCCTCGTGGTAACCTACTTTGCAGTCAAAAACCGACGATGGCCTATCTTGGGGGAATATATTGCACTTGGATTGGCATTGACTGGGACATTTCTTTTGGTGACCCATGGAAGTTTTGACACCTTGGTGATCAGCACTGAAGCTTTCATTTGGGGATTACTCTCAGCTTTGGCTTTGGCTTTCTATACCATTTTTCCGGAAGGTTTATTGCGAAAATTCTCTCCGGCCACGGTTACTGGCTGGGGAATGTTTTTGGGTGGCTTGGTAATGGTGCCTATTATGAAGCCTTGGGAGATTCATGGGATTTGGGATTTAGAGACCTTCCTTGGGTTTGGATACATTATCATTTTCGGGACGGTGATCGCTTTTTACTTATTTCTAAGCTCAGTAAGTATTATTGGAGCGACCTACGCCAGTTTGCTATGTAGTGTCGAGCCATTAGCTGCAGCGGGAACAGCAGTGATCTGGCTAGGAGTTTATTTTGGTGTGATGGATTGGATCGGAATGCTTTTTATTTTGATTACAGTCACGCTATTGACCATAAATTCTAAAGCAAAAACACCCAAAGATCCCTCACCGATTAACCAATCTTCCTTGAGCTGATTTGAGGATTGAGGTAAAGAGCTTGTTCCGCTTTAGTTAAAATCGGATAATTTAGCTCCGATGGAGAGGGTCCCAACCAACTTGCTTTTCTTCCTTGTATGTGGATTTTCCTTTCTTTGGGATCAAAAGTCAACAAAGCGAAGAGCGATTCTGAGTAGGGACAGGTATTTTGAAGTTGGGGAAACTTATCGTGAATTTCTACAGGATAACTTTGATGAGCTAGCTTTTCTCCCACCCAATAATAAGAAGCCGAATTAATGTGAATGTAATTAACGCCTCCTTCAAAAATATGCTGATCAACATGTGCATGACCATTAATAGCCAGCAGGATTTTATCCGAAAAACGAGCTAATAGTTTTTGTATTTCCAGAGCATTGTCGATGGTATAAATCCCGGCAATCGGCTGATGGGAAATAATTAACACCGGCTCTGAAGCTGCAGATAATTCCTCAATCAACCATTCTTGCTGCGTTTTTCCGATGTAGGAAAAGTAGCCACTTTTGTACTTTTCAGAACCCGGTTCATTGCCGTCAAGAACAATGACCTTGATCCCTCCTATATTCCTTGTATAGTATGAAGATTCCATTCCGTATGCATTGAGGCAATCTTCCCAGCTGTATCCTCCATCTATGTCATGATTTCCCAGTACATGAAGGGTGGAATCATGTACTGAATTAAATCGATCAATTAGAATTTTATTTTTAGGTGAAGGGACAGCAAAATCACCCAACTGAATCAGGGCATTGGGTTTCTGAATTTCCATTTCGCTCAAAAAAGTCTGCAATCGCTCCATCCCATCTTGAACAATATCATGATGCAAATCTGAAATCAACCCAAAAGAAATTGAGCTTGAGGCTTTTGAAAAAAGGCCTAGTATCGATTCTGGAATAGCCAAACTAAACAGCGATGCTGAACTCAGCTTTAAAAAATCTCTTCTGGAGCCTTTCATTTTTTAGATTCTGGACTGATAAGTAAAGAGCTGATAATATCTTCCCTGCAAAGCAATCAATTCGTCATGTCTTCCACGCTCGATAATTTTCCCTTGTTCTACCACCAAGATTTGATCCGCTTGTCGAATCGTACTTAATCTGTGAGCGATTACGAAAGTGGTTCGGCCTTTCATCAACTCTTTCAAACTCGCCTGGATCAGCGTTTCTGATTC
>JBBQDY010000258.1:0-5020 GCA_038320155.1 Cytophagales bacterium | reverse complement strand
ACTTCAGTCCTTATCTTTCCCAGCAAAGCGATGATACTTCTCGGAGTAAACATATTGCGTGCAGAAAGCCCCGATCCATCAACCCATAAAGGCTCATCAGGAAGGTCAGCCAAAAGATTCTCTTTGGCATAGGCTATCGCGTCAGCGGTGCTGAGCGTATTATTCAATTGATCAGAAACTAAAAGCAGGAGTTGCTCAGCGAGAAAATTATCGCTGATTTTCATCATCTGCGAATAGATACTATCTGCAGCTGCGGTTTGAATCTTTTTGGGATCTGCTTTAAAGTAAGTATCATTTTTGATCAGGGTGACTTTTTTACCAAGTTCTTGGCCAAGCCAAATGGCAGTCATCTCGGGAGAAGTCACTAGCGGGATATCGGTTTCAAATGTGCCCTGCCATTGATCCGGTTGTTGGTAGCTGAAAAGATTTTCGTAGCGGTCCCGCTCAAAATTGTAGGCTTTCCAGTTTTCATTTTTTTCGGCTTTCAGCATATTTTTGAAAAGACTTGGGATAATTTCAAAATTTGAATCTTCCTCCTTTTTATCAAATCGGACGACATTTCCATAAATCGGAAAAGCCGACCGCTCCGTCGCATAATAGTAATTGTACCAATCCCAAGACCAACCGGAACCAAAGGCTTTGACTTGATCAAAGTTATCCAAGAGGTAGAGTGATTTGGATTGGCTTTTCAAAAAATCCAAGGCCACTTGATTTTTCAAATCGGGATGTAAAAAACTTGGATCGCCAGTTCCCCAAAAAATCAACGAATCGCCTCTTTCTAGGTAATTTAATCCATTCACCAACTCATCTCCCAGTACCGTGTAGGCCGTGTAGAATGTGAAAAGCTTGGTGTTTGACGCAGGAATAAAGTATTTGTCAGAATTGATGTCCACCAATACTTTGCCCTTTTCAGGATCCAAAAGCATAAATCCCAAATGACCTTGCTCAAAGACTTCTGATTTCAAAAATGATTTATTGATTTTTTGAACCGTGCAGGAGCTGATCAATATCGCAAGGGCGAGGAGTAGTTTTTTCATAGGTTAATATAAAAAACATTCATGAATTAGGACTTCACGAATGCGGGTTGAAAGGATAAAAGGAGTTCTGTTTCTGGGGGGAGGCATGACAAATTTAATCTCGTGAAATAAGGATAAGGGTCCAAGTCCGAAGACCTACCCGTAGGCCAGCTTGAACCAATCATTTCCTTTGCATTTTCCCGCAACGCCACTGTGGACTCGATGGTTAAATGAGTTCATCGGAATAAATCCAATATTGGTCCTAAAAGACAAAGGTCCAAGCCTACCATGCGGTAGGCAGGTCCAAGGACCCACCTACCGTAGGCAGGCTTGAACCAGATTTGTCATTTGCTTTGTGCTCTCTATGAAACCTCCGTATCAGTGATGGTTGAGAGACCTCACAGACAAAGGGGATTTTATTTATCCCACCAGATTCGATCCAGCAGCGTGACAGAAGGTACGTTAGCTCCGTTTCGGCTGATCTCACTATCTGGATAGGCTAATCTTCTAATCAGATTGCCATTCAAGTTAGGGTTGAGATTGGCAGGTGCGGTAAAATTTTTGTATGCATAGTCAAATCTTCTTGCATCATTCCAGGTCTCTGGATGAAGGAATAAGGCCACATATTTCTCTTTGAAAATATCAGCGAGCGTTAATGCTGCAGCTCCCATGCTCACGCTGGGTGCTGCCAGATAGGCTGCTTTATTCACTGCACTAACCTGCAGCATGTCCATGTGTGCATTGATTCCTTTCAAGTAGGAATCGTAAGCCTTAGCCTTATCTGTTGCAAAAGCTGCCTCTGCCTCAATGAATTTCAATTCCGCATACGTAGCAATCAAGAGTGGAGAAAGTCGGGAGGTATAATATTGACCTTCGATTAGGGTAGATCTAGCGCCTTGCTCGGGGGCATTTCCCCGACCTGCTCCATTTACAGTCCCTAAAAATTTCCCGTCTTTAGTCGTACCTACCATCAAAGGCAGTCTTGGATCGATAGTAGGATAGCTTGTCCCATCCAAAGCCTGAATAAACTGCTCGGAGATCCAGCCACCTAATAAAAGGTTGGAATTGTTGATCGCCACTTGAGCCCAAGGATTGAATCTTTGTTCGAAAAATTTCACCTGAGCATTATCTGCATTTGAGCTGAATCCAGCTGCTGCAGCTGCCAAAACCTTAGAGGCATCATAACCTGCTTTTCCTTTGGAATGGATCAAATATCTTGCTTTTAAGGTGTTCCCAAACTTTATCCAGTTTGCCACTTTGCCACCGTAGATAAAGTCATCGTTACCGATAACCCGAGTAGTAGTACTGCCAAGATTTGTGATTCCTTGATCTAACAGGCTGATTACAGTGCCATAAAGTGCCTGATCATCATCGTAGGATGGAGTTACAGTAGTGAAGTTGAAACTCTCTGAGAAAGGTACATTTCCAAATAGATCCACAGTCATCCCCAGATTCAAGGCCATCAAAATCTGACCAGCACCTAGGTAATGAAGTGAACCTGCCGCTTCTGCCTTTTTATTCATTTCGTTCAAGTCAGTCATCACATTGTAAAGACTGAACCAAGTTCCGCTGAAATCCAAAGGTTCCATCGTATCCGAACCACTGTCTGGATTGGGAGAGGCTATGTATTGTACGTAGTTGCTCACCGCGCTGCCTGATCGGAATACGTTGAGTGTAGTCTCATACGTGCTATTTGCCATCAATCCAGAGATAGGTGCATCTTCCGGATTGTTTGGGTTTTCGTTGACATCTATGAAGCTTTCACAGGCCGAAGCCGAAAGGATCAAGGACGCCCCCAGTATTGCTTTTATCTTAGTATTTAATTTCATGTTTCTGATTTTTAGAGGTTATAGTCCCAAATTCAAAGTGAAGAAATAACTCTGAACTCCAGGGAATCCAAGACCGGTTAATCCTATAGCGTTGCCACCTGCACCTGCTGAGAACGACTCTGGGTCGAACCCGTCCCAAGGCGTGGAAAGGATGATGTTGTTTGCTGCCACTGAGAATCGAGCTGTACGGAAGGGAGTTCTTTCTAGAACTGTTGCACTCAAATTATAAGCAAGCGTAATATTTCTTAGCTTCACAAAGCTGGCATCATTCACGAAGTTTTCTGAAACGCCTCTTACAGAATTTCTCCAATAACCTGCACCGTAGTTGACCCCATCAGGACCAACTCCTTGACCTAAGAAAACTGGCTTAGCATTCTGCGATCCATCAGCCAATACTCCTGGAAAAACTACTGTCTCATTTCTCCGCTCTGAATCTTCTTGCTTTCCGAAAGCGGAAAGGAAGTTACCAAATTGATCATACTGCTCTAGTCCTGATCTGAAATCTATCAAGAATGAAAATTCAATTCCTTTGTAGTTGAATTGATTTCGAATACCGCCGAAAAGCTCTGGAACAGCATTTCCCAGAATCAATTGGCTTCCAGTTCGAACCGGGAATCCATTTGCGCCAATCAATTGTGGCAGACTACGATCTAACGTCTCCGTACCTTCAACTGCACCTGGTCTTACATAGGAGCTACCGTAGATATTGCCATAGGCTTGACCTTCTTTCAGGATCATAGTCACTGTCGAGCCTACATATCCAAACTGAGATCCAACTACTATTTGATCGATACCTTCTCGGATTGCTTTGACCTCATTTTTATTGGTGGTGAGATTTGCACTGACATCCCATCTGAAGTCTCCGCTCTCAATTGGTGTACCGCCTACCACGATTTCCCATCCACGGTTTTCAATTTCGCCGGCATTGGTAATGTAAGAAGAGAAGCCGGTAGCATCTGAGATCGGAACAGGGATGATTTGGTCTTTTGAATTTGACTTGTAATACGTCACATCAAGGTTTGCTTTGTTGTTGAAAAATGCAAACTGGGCTCCAAATTCAACCGATGTTGTCTGTTCAGGTCTCAAATTTGGATCTCCAAATACAGAGTTTTTAGAGAAACCAACTTGTCCATTGAGGGGGAAAACAGACGGAGAAACGAACGTAGTTCCCAAAATATGCGGATTGGTATCCTTACCTACCTGTGCCCAAGAAGCTCTAAACTTTCCAAAAGTAATCCAGCTCGGTAGGTCAAAATTTTCGCTAAAGACATAACCTAAGTTTACCGAAGGGTAGAAGAAAGAATTATTATCAGTTGGAAGGGTAGAAGAGATGTCATTTCTGCCTGTGACATTCAGGAATAGGAAGTTTTTATAATCGACCATCAAATCTCCGTAGAAACCTACCAATCGACGTATTGACTTACCTTGGCCGGCAAAGATTTGAGTAGTATTGTTGACATTGTAAAATCCAGGAATTACGAAGTTTGAACCTGTTAGGCTCACTCGATCAAATTTTCGTTCAAAAACATCGTTTCCAAGTCTTAATTGGGTATTCCAATTTTCATTCCACTGCTTCTTAAGCGTGATGTAAAAATTTGAAGTCAGATCTCGGCTATTGATTCTCGTTTCTTCGATAAAACCTGTTGAGCTTAAGGCTACTTCTCCATTAATCCCCATTGGGCCCGGTGTGATTTCTTCTCTCGCGTCTGCGTAGAAGTCAGTTCCTAATCGGTAGGAGAACATCAACCATTTTGTTGGGCTATAATTGAAATTTAGATTTCCGATCATTCTGTTCACGTCATCCTTATAGGTTGCAAAACGAGCATCATAGATTGGATTAGTGTTGCCGTAGGTTTTCATTGTGCCATCCTCATTGATATAGTCTCGCACATCTGTAGTCTCAGACCAGTACATCATTCGCTCTAGGAATCGGTCATGTGGTACACGATTTCCGCCTGAGTTGGAATAATTGATCGATCCTGAGAAATTGAATTTTTCGCTAGCGGTAACCGTACCGGAAAGTTTGGCAGTGGTTCTATTCCAAGATGAGAACGGGATAATTCCTTCTTGATCCAACCGCCCAAATGAGCCATAGAAGGTGGCTTTGTCACTACCCCCAGAGACGCTTAAGCTATTATCCACCTGCATTCCAGTGTCGAAAGCTCTTGTCCAATT
>JBBQDY010000257.1:0-5034 GCA_038320155.1 Cytophagales bacterium | reverse complement strand
TCCAGACTCACCACATGCACTGTGGCACCTGCAGATTCTACCGCTTTTCTTGGTTCTGTAAATTCTGATTGTTCAAATCCATCCGTTACCAGAATGGCTACTTTTTTATTGCTTAGATTTTTCATGATGTTTTTGTTTTTTACTATTCTAAATGGGGCAAGGAACATTCCAAAGCGATTAGTGGGCATATAGCGCCATATCAACAGTTCCGGAGCTGAACTATCTCCGCAGGGTGTAGAAATCCCTGCTCAACCTTCCTAAAATCTGCTCTCTACCTAATTCATCTTTTGAAGCTTTTTGCTTGAAAAGGGACTATTGGAAGACATGAAAATCAGTTTAATTAGGAGAGAACACGATGATTCGTATTTTCTTAATGGCATGACAAAGTAGGGTGAAAAGTATCTGGAGAAAGCAGTTAAAAATTCTCCGCGAACATATTCCGATCGAGGCAAAAATTCTTGCTCGAAAAGGAACATTTACATCCGGAGCCCACTAGATCACCTTTCATTTGGAGGCAAAGAAAAACTTGGTTCTGCCAAGAGAAAATAGAAAGAGATCGATAAATTGGTAATCGGAAATTTCTTCAGTAGCCAAACCTGCTTACCCATTACCAGCATACCTTTAGAAGAACACATGAACCCTCAAGTCGATCAATTCCTCTTAAAAACTAAGAAATGGAGAACTGAGCTAGAATTGCTTCGCTCCATTCTGCTGGAAAGTGAGTTGGTCGAGGAATTAAAATGGCGGCAACCTTGCTACACCCTAAATGGGAAGAATGTCATTCTTCTAGGTGGCTTCAAGGAGTTTTGCATCATCTCTTTTTTGAAAGGAGTCCTGATGAAAGATCCTGAACAGCTTCTTACTGCTCAAGGTGAAAATACCAACACATGGCGAGTAATCAAATTCACCGATGTAAGTGAGATTATCAGACTGGAATCTACCCTCAAAGAATACATCGCAGCCGCTATTCAGATCGAAAAAGAAGGAATAAAAGTAGAGGCTAAAGAGACTGCAACTGATCCTCTTCCACAGGAATTACTTGACCTGTTTGCAGAAGATCAAGACTTTGAGAAGGCCTTCAAGTCTCTTACGCCCGGACGACAGCGAGGGTATCTATTGTATTTCAATGCGTCGAAACAGTCCAAAACCCGTACATCAAGAATCGAACAATACCGACAACGAATCCTGAACGGGAAAGGCTTCCATGACTGTGTCTGCGGACAATCCAAAAAGATGCCTACCTGCGATGGATCTCATAAATACATCACTTGGTAAAACACTTTATAAATTTATCTGCGATTGCGAAAGTATCCTTATCTTCTTTGCTTTTCGGGACCGAAGACCGAGGACAGAAGACCGAATATTCAGATATTTAACCCAAATTTCTAAAGCTTATGGCTATCTAATACTATCTAAAAGTGCCCAAAATATGAATCGACGCCCTTTTCTCAAAAACTTGACCCTACTCGGAGGTGGTTTGGTAAATTTGCCAATGACTGGCTATCCGGTTTCACTCTCAAAGACTCAGGAAGAAGAAGCATTTCTCCCGGTATTCAAATTTATCACAGCTTCTGATGGTCATTTTGGGCAGCCTAATACTGATTTTGAAACGTCCCATCAAAGCCTGATTCAAGCGATCAAGCGCGAATCTAATGTGGACTTGGTCGTCTTCAATGGCGATTTGATTCACGATGATCCGGTCTATATGCCGGCTGTGAAGAAAGTCTATGATCAGTTGCGCATGCCCTACTATGTAGCGAAAGGAAATCACGATCGAGTATCTGAAACCCGATGGCTAGAGATTTGGGGTCAGCCTTCCAATCTATTTTTCCCTGTAAAAGATCAATACGGAATGCTTATTCTCAATTCTTCCAATGAAGCAGGAGATTACCTATGTGCAGATCTCGAATTTCTAAAACTAGCTTTGGAAGAAAGTGCGAAGCTAGCTCAGGTATTTATCTTCATCCATATCTCCCAAAATGACTGGACAAAACATGGGGTGGATTGTCAGGAAGTCCTTGATCTCATCGCTCGCTATCCAAATGTAAAGGCAACTTTTCACGGACATGATCACGATGTAGATGGCATTATGTGGCATGAAAAAAAGCCCTACTTCTGGTCTGGACATTTTGGTGGAAGCTGGGGAAATCCCTTTCCGAGCTACCGTGTCTGCGAAATAGATGAGCAAGGAAAAACCAGAACAGCGCTAAAGCGAATTTCTGATGGCGCGATACTGAATTCACATCAATTGTGAATCAATAAAACCAGTGGCAACAATCAAACTCATAAAATGGGCTGAAAAGAATCCCAAAAATCTTTTTCTAATTGATGGAATGGGCGCAATCCTATCTGCTTTTTTACTTGGAATCGTATTCGTCCATTGGCAGCGATTTTTCGGAATCCCAGTTGCCTCCCTTTACTTCCTTGCCGGATTTCCAATTCTTTTTTTCGTTTTTGACTTATACAGTTTTCTTCAAAAACCCGAAAGCATCATCTCTAATTTAAGATTTATTGGAGCGATGAATTTGTTTTATTGTATCCTATCAATAGGAGTAGGATTATCTCACCTTCAGGATATTAGAGTCTTAGGCTGGATTTATTTAATCATTGAGATTTTCGTGGTGGCTACATTGGCGCTGTATGAACTGAAAATAGCCAAGAATTTGAAACTTAAATCAGGTTTACCAATTCCTGATTAGGTTTTTCTAATTTAACACATTAAGTCCAACTACCTTTTGACACAGTTTTTAAAGAAACTCAGTACTTCAATCTCGTAAAGAGATTAATCAGAATCACATTCTTATGAACAATTTCAGATTTTCTTACATCCTCCTTGCACTACTCATTCTAGCCAGCTCCTCCCCAAAAGCGATCGAGCCTACCAAGGAACCCAACATCCTTTTTATCCTAGTGGACGATCTGGGTTACTCGGATGTAGGATTTATGGGAAGTGAATTCTACGAAACTCCCAATCTGGATCGCTTGGCTTCCAAAGGAATGATCTTTACAAATGGCTATGCAACAAGCGCGGTTTGCAGTCCATCACGCGCAAGTATTTTGACTGGTAAATTTGTGGCAAGTCATGGAATTACCGATTGGATCGGGGCTCCAGAAGGAGAAGATTGGAGATCATACAAGCGCTTTTCTAAGCTTTTACCCGCAAATTATGCACATGCTTTGCCACAAGAATTAATCACCATTCCGGAGGCATTAAAGGCAGAAGGATATAAAACCTTCTTTGCGGGAAAATGGCATTTGGGCGGCGAAGAAAACAATTCGCTTCCTACAGATCACGGATTTGAAATCAATAAAGGAGGTTTTCATGTGGGAAGCCCAGCCAACAGGCGGTATTTTGCCCCTTTTTCAAATCCTTACCTAGAGGACCTTCCTGAGGAAAAAGGCTTGAGTCTTTCCATGAAGTTGGCTAATGAAGCCAACGCCTTTATTACACAAAATCAAAATCAGAAATTCTTAGCCTATTTGAGTTTCTATGCGGTTCACGCCCCAATTCAAACTTCAGAAGAGAAATGGAAACACTATCGGGAAAAGGCCGAAGCAAGAGGAATTGATTCGGTTGGCTTTGAAATGGAACGTGTCCTGCCGGCTCGTAAATACCAAGACAATCCAGTTTACGCGGGTTTGATCGAACAAATGGATGATGCCGTGGGTGAGGTGATAAAAAAATTGGAAGAATTGGGTCTAATGGAAAATACCATCATCGTTTTCACTTCAGATAATGGCGGCGTAGTCTCCGGCGATAACTATTCGACAAATTTAGATCCTTTGCGTGGTGGAAAAGGCTACCAATGGGAAGGCGGAACGCGAGTTCCATATCTGATTTATGTTCCTTGGCTGGATCAAAAAGGGCAGAAAAACGATACGCCTGTTTCAGGAGCTGATTTCCTTCCCACTTTACTTGACTTGGCTGGGGCAAAAGAGATTCCAACTGGAATAGACGGTAAAAGCATAAAGCCGCTTTTGGAAGGTCAGAAACTAGAAGAACGAGCAATGTTTTGGCACTACCCGCACTATGGAAACCAAGGTGGAGAGCCAAATTCAACCATTCGAAGAGGAGATTGGAAACTGATTCACTACTGGGAAGATGGACACGAGGAACTCTATAGATTAGCTGAAGATCTCGGCGAGCAGAATGACTTAAGCAAAACCAATCCCCAAAAAGTCACCGAACTTTCTCAGGAATTGATGGCATGGTTGAAGAAATCCGGCGCAAACTATGCGAGCCCAGACCCGCTTTACAATGCAGACTCAGCAGCTGTAGTCGACCTTCGCTATCGTACCACAGTTTTGGATCGCTTGGAAAAAGAGCGTCACCAAATGCTTTCTCCTACTTTCGTCCCAAACAAAGATTGGTGGGGAAGTAAGACGGTGGATTAGAATTTCAACCCTATTGAATGGTGATCTTCATTCTTCTTCCCAAGCCACCTTCGATTATTTTCTTTAAAGTGGAAACTTCAATACCTGTCCGATTATTCTCCACCCTGGAAATGTAATGCTTCGTCGTCCCGCTTCTCTCCGCAAGTTCTTCTTGCGTGAGGCCCAACTCAGTTCTTGTTTTTTTGATTAGCATTCCGATCTCAAGTTGCCTAGACTCATCCAAACTGCTATTTTCATAAAGCATGATTGGGTCTAAATCGAAGGCTTGGTATTTTGGTACGCCACTTTCATCCAAAGTTTCAACTTGAAGATTTTCCCAAGCGAGCGTTCCTTCGTTTAATTTTACTTTTCCAAATTCCTCTAGGTTTTGGGAAATGGAATATTCGACATCGCTTGAATTTACCTCCCATTTTTTAAATAAACTTTCAAAATCAATGATCCGTGATTCTCCATTATTAAACAGGCAAAAGACCTTAAAGCCTTCTGTTTGATGAATCCTAAGTATTCTTCTTACAGCTTTCATTTTTTTTTATATGTGTATCCTCATAAGTGCACGTAAGGAATTAAAACAAAATCTTGATCGGATTCGGATCAAATTCCCCCTTTTTCAAAGGGGGCAGGGGGGATTTTTCAAATCAA
>JBBQDY010000256.1:0-5047 GCA_038320155.1 Cytophagales bacterium | reverse complement strand
AAAAAGTAAGTAATGACGGGTGTCGGATGACCGGTGCTTGGTGTAAAGTCATCGCGGCAAATCTGAAAGCTAAAATAAGAAGTTTGAAGAAGGCCTGAATCGATATATTTGGGCCTTTTCTTAGTTCTTTCTCCAAACTTGTACTTATGAATCGGCCACAAGGACTCGAAAGAAGGGATATTTAGCCGAATTTTTGGCTTTGCAGATACTTGGTAAATGAGGTGGAATAGCAGGGCACAAGTCCGAAGACTTGCGCCAAATTGGGCCAAAATGGTTGGTTGGGCTAAAAAGGCAACTTCCCTAAATCTACATTCCCTCCCGAAAGAATAATCCCAACTCTTTTTCCTGCAAAGCGCGATTTATTGGCCAGCAAAGCTGCAAGTGGCACAGCGCAGGAAGGCTCAATGATGATTTTCATTCGCTCGTAGATCAGGCGCATGGCTTCTATGGTTTGGGGGTCAGTAGCCAGTAGAATATCTGAAACATACTTCTGAATCAGCTCGAAATTCAAGACTCCCAATGAGGTCAGTAATCCATCTGCGATGGTATTTGGGCCTGTTTGAGGGATAATTCTCCCTGCATGAAAGGAGCGGTAGGCATCATCGGCGCCAGCTGGCTCAGCTCCGATGACTTTGATATTCGGATCCCAATGATGGGTCAGCAGGGCTGTTCCTCCTAATAATCCTCCTCCTCCTACCGGTGCCATAATGATTTCTAAGTCATCCTGCTCCTGATGAAATTCCAAAGCACAAGTTGCCTGTCCTTCAATTACATCCCTAAAATCATAAGGAGGAATAAAGGTTGCACCGGTACGTTTCACTACCGCCTCCAGCGTGGTTTCTCGAGCTTTAAGATTGGGTTCGCACTCGATGATTTCGCCTCCATATCCTCTGACAGCTTTCTTTTTGATCTCCGGAGCATTGGATGGCATTACGATATAAGATGGGATACCGGCAACGGTAGCCGCTCGGGCTAGAGCCGCTGCGTGATTACCGCTACTGTGGGTGGCTACGCCTTTTTCCTTCTGAGCACCTGTGAGTTTCATTACTGCATTGGCAGCACCACGGGCTTTGAAAGCACCGACTTTTTGGAAATTTTCGCACTTGAAATAAATTTTGCAGCCCGCAAGTCTATCAATTGTGGCGCAGGTCAGGATTGGAGTTTTATGAATAAAGGATTTGATGCGGATCGCTGCAAATCGAATGTCATTCAGGGAGGGGAATTGGGTGTTTTCCATATTGAAAATTAGGGATTTCTTTTTGCCTAAAAAATGATTTAGGAACGAATTGAATAGATAATCTGCCGCAGGTTTAGTGCTTTGAATAATTTTTTAAATCTTCGGGGATGAATTGGAAAGCCTTTAATTTTTTCCCGGTCATGGGAGAGCCACTTACAGCGAGGAATTCAATTAAATTGGATTTTAGCCCAGCAAATAAAGAATTAGAAACAGTTGATTTGGCAAAAACTGAAATGTTTAATCAGTTTGTATTTGATCAGTTGGGAAGGACTGGAAAAACCTACGGGGTAGGAGGATATCTCGAACATCGAGCAATTTATAAGCGCAGTGAGCGATTTGAAACTTCAGAGGCTGACTTTCGGAATATCCATCTAGGAGTAGATATTTGGACGCAAGCTGGTGCTTCAGTTTATGCACCTTTTGAAGGGGTAGTTTTTTCTCTTCAGGATAATAAAGGATTTGGGGATTATGGTCCAACTGTAATTCTCAAACATGAATTAACCGAAACTACGCTCTATTCGCTCTACGGTCATTTGGCTTTGACGGATTTGGATCGTTTTGAAGTAGGCCAACTAGTGAAAGCTGGAGATTTGCTTTGTCATGTCGGTCCCTATCCTGAAAATGGGGATTGGCCACCGCATCTGCATTTTCAGTTGATCTATGACTTGGAGGGCAAGGTCGGAGATTATCCTGGAGTTTGTGCCCGGCGGGAAGTTGAGAAGTATGGGGCAAATTGCCCAGATCCAAATTTGATTTTGAAGTGTGACTTGTTGAATTAATCAAGAATTTGCCAGTGTAATCAATCTCAAACCTTCCAGCGTAAGGTTCCGATCCACTTCATCGAAGACTTTTTCCAAAGGAGTCAAGACCGCCGAAAGTCCACCAGTAGCAATAACTTTGAAATCTAACCGAGCTTCTTCGCTGATCGTCTCGATCATTCCTTTGATTAAGCTACTGTAGCCATAAAATATTCCGGCCTGAATGGCATGAATCGTGTTTTTGCCAATGGCTGACTCAGGAACTTTCAAGGCTACTTCAGGGAGTTTGGAGGTGTTGGAGAAAAGGGATTTGACGGCTGTTTTGATTCCTGGGACAATATTCACACCAAGTACTTCGCCATGCTGATCTACTACCGTAAAAGTGAGTGCGGTACCAAAATCCACGATGATGACCGGTTTTTGATGTCGAGAATAAGCTGCCATCACATTACACATTAGGTCAGTTCCAATTTCCTGAGGGCGATTGGTTTTGATGGGAAGTTTAGGATAGCTTTTCGAAGCAATGAGGTAAGGTTTTTTTCCAAGAAAATTTTGGCAAAAGTCTATAATAACTTTGTTGATTTCAGGAACTACCGAACTGAAACCTATCTTGGCGATATCCGGAGGTCCAATGCCATGCTCCAAAAAATATAAGGGCACCTTTTTGCTGAGTTGAGTCCCAAGGGTATCAAAATTTGTTTCCAATCGAAATTGATTCTTCCATCGGTTTTCCTTTTGGTCATAAAGGGCAAAAACTACATTAGAATTACCTGCGTCAATCGCTAAAAACATATCCCTTGGTTTTGGCTAAATTTAGCCTTTCCTTCAATTAAAATCCAAAATTCAAATTAAACCCCAATCAAATGTTTTCAATTCGAGCCGGAAAAATCGAGGACCTGCCTCGCATTTTAGAATTAATCAACGAACTCGCTGTGTATGAAAAGATGCCGGCTGAAGTCATCAATACAGTTGAATTGATGGAAATGGACGGCTTCGGCCCAAATCCCGCATATGGCTTTTTTGTTTGTGAGAAAGAGGAGACAGGAGACATTATTGGAACGGCAATTTTTTACTATCGCTATTCGACTTGGAAAGGGAAGCGGATTTATCTCGAGGATTTGATTGTAACTGAATCCGAAAGAGCTCAGGGTGCTGGTAAATTACTTTTTGATCGAATCATGGCCAAAGGGCTTGAAGAAGGCTGCACGGGTATGATGTGGCAAGTGCTGGATTGGAATGAGCCTGCAATTAATTTTTATAAAAAGTACTACCAAGCGACCTTAGAAGGTGGTTGGCTGAATGCGCATCTTCAGGATTTTGAGCTTAAAAAGCTACTAGGCTAAACTAAAGGGAAGATCTTCCGTTATTTTATTTGCATGAATTGAATATTGCATTTGAAAATTATGTAAATTTAAAGATAATTTAAGGATCATGACACATACTTGGAAGATTACAATGGAAGGTCTGGCTGCCGATTCGTTGGTTACCGGTCAAAGGCCTTATCATTTTTTTAAAGACACACCATTGCTTGTGAATGAGCCGGCAGCTATTTATGGTGAGGTTTTGGACTTTAAGGATACTTCGGAGCTATTTGATTATTTGGAGTTTACACAAGCTGACGTGGCAGAGGTGCTGGAAGTAGATCCAAGTACGCTATTCCGCTGGAAAAAGGATGAAAAAAAACTGACCAAAGTGCTCACCAAAAATATCTTGGATATGGATAAAGTAATCGCTAAAGGCATCCGGATTTTCGGTTCGGAGGATGCTCTCGCTGTTTGGCTTCACACTCCCAATACCTCCCTCAGTAATCAAAAGCCAGCTATTCTCCTCAAGAATCCTTACGGTACTGAGCTGGTAGATCAGGCGATGGAGGCGATGTCTTGGGGAGCTATTCTCTGATTGATGCAGTATTTCCGATTGATTGAATCTCTCCCAGGACGATCTGGGCTAGGATACGGGATGGCTCCAGCAAGGTGGAATCTATTTGGTACACCTCTGATTTATGGGTGCAATCTCAGTGCTTTGAATTTCTTAGAACTCCTCAGTATCAAAGGACCGGCTGTGACTCAAAGTAGCTGGAGATTGATCGAGCTAGACGTGATCGGAGCAATTCCTGAATTAGACGCAGCTCAACTTGCTCCCGATTGGAAAAACAGACCTCACCCCCGATCCACTCAAGAGTTAGGCACAGGTTGGGCAAAAGGGATGATTTCCTTAGCGCTTAAGGTTCCCTCTTGCCGAATTCCATTGGCTCGATATCCGGAGGAGCATAACTTATTGATCAATCCTTTTCATCCTGATTTTCTAAAAAGCATAAAAATCAAGCAAGAATTGGATGTGAGTTTTGAGGTGAATTCGTAAAAATAAAGGCCAACTCGCAGGAATGGGCCTTTATTTTCAATATTAATTTCTTTGCGAACCTCTTTGAAACCTCCGCGCTCTTGGTGGTTGATTACGATTTTACCGAGTAATTTGGAGCTTCTCGGGTTACGCTTACATCATGCGGATGAGATTCTTTCACTCCGGCTGCAGTGATTTTTACAAACTTGCCATTTTTCTGAAGGTCTTCTATAGTTTTAGTACCACAATAGCCCATACCAGCCTGAAGTCCACCTACCAATTGGTAAAGCACTTCTGATACTAGCCCTTTGAAAGGAACTCTACCCACGATTCCCTCAGGTACCAGCTTTTTGACATTTTCTTCCGCATCTTGGAAGTAGCGATCTTTGGAACCTGATTCCATGGCTTCCAATGAACCCATTCCTCGGTAGGTTTTGAACTTTCTCCCTTCAAAGATGAGCATTTCACCCGGAGCTTCTTCGGTACCTGCAAGCAATGAACCGATCATAATCGAACTTCCACCTGCTGCAATAGCCTTTACCAGATCCCCAGAATATCTAACTCCTCCATCTGCAATTACCGGGACACCTCGATGCTTTAATACTTCAGCGCATTCGAAAACTGCGGAAAGCTGAGGGACACCAACACCCGCAATAATTCGAGTGGTACAGATTGATCCAGGGCCAACGCCTACTTTCACTGCATCTGCTCC
>JBBQDY010000255.1:0-5060 GCA_038320155.1 Cytophagales bacterium | reverse complement strand
TGCTACTGCGCTGAATATCCTGCGTGAGACGGTGATGGGTCGCGAGCTATTTGATTATGCTTTCAAGGAATATGCGAGAAGATGGATGTTTAAGCATCCGACTCCGGAGGACCTTTTCCGTACCATGGAAGATGCTTCGGCGGTTGATTTAGATTGGTTCTGGAGAGGCTGGTTCTATGGTGCGGAAGCAGTTGATATCACTATTGAAAATGTAGCTTGGTACAAGCTTGACAACCGAACTCCAGCTGAAAAAGCTGCCGAGAAAAAGAAAGAAGCTGAGCAAGAGGAGACTTATGTTTCCAGATCTAAGAATGTAAAGGAAGTGCCACAGACATTTGTCGAGGCTGATCCTGCGACCAAAGATTTCTACGCGACTTACAACCCTTTCCAAGTGACTCCTTCGGATGAGGATGCATATAAAAAGTTTATGGCTGGCTTAAGCCCGAAAGAGAAGGAATTGCTGAATAGCAACTTGAACTTCTACGAAGTAAAATTCCGAAACGAAGGCGGATTGGTGATGCCCATTATTTTGGAGTGGCAATTCGCTGACGGAACTACCGAGATGGAGAAAATCCCGGTGGAAATTTGGAGAAAGAATGAGACGGAGGTCAGCAAAGTTTTTGCAAAGCAAAAAGAAGTGGTGAGGCTTGTCCTAGATCCAAATCGCGAGACAGCAGATATCGATGAGAGCAGCAACTATTGGCCGAGAGAATTCCAGCCTAGCCGCTTCGAACTATACAAGCAATCTGGTGGCGCACGAGGCGCAGCTTCGGGAAGCAATCCGATGAAAGAGGCGAAGAAGAAGTAATTCTTTATCGACTATAGTACAAAGTTCAAAGACTACAGCACATTACATAAGCTGTTTTGATTTAGGATAAAGGAACGATCAATCTAAAAAGCCGGTGTCATAGCCGGCTTTTTTTGTGGGCACGGGACAAAGCAATTGTTAGCAGCGATGATATTAAAATTGGTATTTTGTATACCAGCGTATTGGCCAAAAAGGGATTATTCTTCAATTTTATATGTGTATCCGCTTTTCTGCCAGTAAGGGAGATACGAAAAATAGAATTTGCTCAAAACTCTCAATGAACGCCACATCGGTGATCAGTCATCTCCGCCTGTCTTTCGGGCAGAGATCTTCGGTCCTTTTAATCAGAGAAAATAAGGCTACTGGCATCATTGCGTACAATCATATAATTTTATATGTGTATCCGCAAGGCTGCACGTAGCCAAATTTATTGCTGAATTGGTTAGAAAAATCCCTCCCGATATTCGGGACAGGCTCTTGCCCCTTTTGATCCCGATGGCCATCGGGAGGGGAATTTGATCCAAATCCGATCAAGATTTTGTTTTAATTCCTTACGTGCACTTATAAGGATACACATATAATTTTTAATGAGTATCCGGAATCCTGCAGGTTGCCATATTTACTACTGATCTGCTTCCTAAAATCCCTCCCGATATTCGGGACAGGCTCTTACCCTCTTTGAGAAAGGGGGAATTTGATCCGATTTAGAATCAAGATTTAGCTTGTTTCCGGAACGTGCAAGAAAGCGAACACTCATATAATTTTTAATGCGATACATTCACAAACACCTTTGGATGCAAATACTCTTAAATAAAACCCCTTAAAAGCGGGAGACCCGATATAAATCAGGATAGGCGATTTCCCCAGATAATAGAAGGTGTAAACGGCCTAGAGCTCATGGTTCACGGTCGTTTAGGATTGGTTTCGATATTTTATTTATGCTTGGGTTCCCATATCAGTCTTATAAAAGAGCTTAATCTTTCCTCCTCTCTACTTATGGGAATCCCTACTACTATTCCAATTAGTAGGTCATCAGCAATTCCAAGGCGCATTTGAGGTCTCAAGGTCATATCAAAGTTGCCTGTGTCGAGAGTTTTGTTGAATTCAACACCAATGAAATTTCTAGTACCTGAAATCATATAATGAAAACTTGTATTGATGTCATAAGTCGTGTGAAATTCGCTGGTACTGTAATTCTGTTCAATCATTGGACCTGTGTAAATCAATGAATGAAAATTTCTTCCCCAGCGTTTAGCGACTACCAAGAATGGATTATAGACATTTCCTTTAATGAAGGGCTGACCAAAGTTTCTAAAGTCGGACAACACAAACTCGTTTATATAACCAATTGCCATTGACGTCGCCATCGGCTCGCTTACAAAGAATGACCATTGGGCGGCAATTTTAATACTTTGTAGGTTATTTGAAGGAACTGAATCTTTCTCAGCACCATTTACAGGTGAATAAAAAGTAAACGGCAATTCCACTTCTAGCCCCAGTCTATCTATGGGAGCCCACTCATATTCTATCAAAGCTTCATAAGAATCGAACTTCAAATTGTCCGTCAGACCTAAACCTACGTTCCATTCTTTTTCTCCTTTCCTTGCACCCAAATCACGTATTAGGTCAATGTAGAGTGGTTCAGCGTGTAGCACTTTATCGGGCTCCTTGCGGTCTTCTACTTGTTTGATGTAAATACTGTCCTTATCAGACTTGGAAATTTGACCAATCGAATAGGTTGAAGATGCCAATAGTATTATTAGCATCAGCGATGTTTTTATGTTCATTTTTGATTTGTTTTTTTAAAAAGCATGAAATTATCCCACTGCCTTTTGGCAATCGGAATTAGTCAACTAGTAAAACAAATCAAGTCTTGGGGGGAGGAGTATCGAGCTTTTGAAAGCCGCTTGTCAAATAAGGATTATAGTCTGTGAATTGCTCCTTTATCGTCTCAATGATTGATTCTTTAGTAATCGAAACAATAATTTGCTGAGCAAAAACAACTATCTCAACTAGTTTCTTCTTGTTGTGGTCTTCTGAGTCATGGTCGTCATACTCTTCGAGGGCATCTTCAAAGCCTAGAATTTTCTCAACCACTACTTCAATAATGCTTTCTTGGTCGTTGATTGATAGGTCTTCAGGAATATATTCAGGATTAGGGTCTGGCGAGTCAACACTTATGTTGAGCAGGTAAAGTCCCATCAATCCCCAAAGGGTTTTGGTAAATACGCTTTTCCTTAACTGACCTATCACGGTTCAAAACTAACGCTATTTTGTCTTTTACCGTACGGACGACGATTGTTAATTCGTAACGGTGGTTGATATCTTCCTAAATTTGGCATGTATTAACAGTTATTGCTGATGTTTTTTTGATTACTTAAACACGACTTCTTTTAGTTCTATTTCCAATTGTATTGGTCAAACACCAATAGGGGTAGGCAGTATTCCTGAAACTTTATCTTTAAAATTTTTGATCTGAAAAGAGAAATCCATATAGCCAAAACTGGTGGCTAGTTAGTTTAAAGATTATAAATCTTCGGATTTGGAGAAAGTAAAAATCGACTCAAAAGAGTCGGTCTTTTGTGTATTTAAGTGAAATTTTCTTCACAACAGGCCATAAATACTTGGTATTTTTTTTATGGTTATGACAACCTAGTTTTAAGAAATAAAATTGAAATGTTATGAAAACACAAAAACGTAGATTCTTAATGGATCTAGTTTATCGAGCGCTCAGTTTTTACGCTCTTACTTTTTGCTTTGGAGCTGTCAGGAAGAAATATCCGGTAATCCCGATCCACATTTACTCGCAGAAACTGAAAAAGTTAAGCTAGTCAGGAGTACAGTAAAAGATGTATTGGCTTCTAAAGTTGCCAAAAACATTGCAGCAAGTATGGGCGATTCCGAAGTGCTGTTCTTTATGACCAAAAAAGCAGATGAACAATTCGATGACGACTTCAATTTTCTTATTGAAGCTGCCAAAGGGAGAATCAGAAGTCATTTACTTCTAACTTAAATAATTAACTTATTAGTGTGTTTAGAACGTATTTTCTTATGATTTTATATAGAATAGTTTTAGTGGTTTTCTTTTTCTTCGTGTCATTTATGGCATTTTCCCAAAAGAATTCCTTCGGATTAGAATACGGGAGGACCTTTCAGAATGATTTTGGGGTTCACCAGCTCGATAGTGTTGTTGTGATTCCTAATGGTAATGAGTCATTTGATAGTAGAGTAATTGGAGGTTTTTTTGAGCTTTCATTATCGAACAGGTTCTCTTTGCATAGTAAATTAAATTTCACTAAGTCTGCTGTATTCTACTTGATGTATAATTCAGTCAAAGAATGTTTGTTTTGTCCTGTAGTAAAAGCGCCAAGTATGGCTATTAATCGGTTGTCTTTTGAGATACTTCCACAGTTCTCAATAGTCAGATTAAATAAGTTTCAATTCAACGTATTTGGGGGAGTAAACGCTACCATCAACTTTGTAAAAGATCAACCAGAATCCAAGTTTAAGGATGCGCCAGCGGCAGCAATAGTTACCAACTCGTTGACTTCTGCTCCACTTCCAGTTACGATGAGCTACGTGTATGGAACTTCGCTCGAGTATTCTGAGCGAGTAGTGGTAGGAGCAAGATGGACTGCAAATTCATTGTATTCAAGAGATATAGCTATTCAAGGAGAGAATTATAAATTCGAGAATAGATGGAAATTCTTCACCATCTCCGCTGGCTATAAGTTCCATAGTCTAAAGGTTAAAAAAGCTAAAAAAAGGACTAAAGTCCACTGATTTGATTAGTAAAAAAGCCGATTCGATAGATTCAGCTTTTTTACCTATTTGGAGCAAGTCTTCAAACTTGTGCCTCGCGGTGCCTTACCACAATCCCCCATATGAATGTTTGCCAAAGGTTGGTTTATGGATAGATTTGGCTTCTGAAGCTAATTAATCTTCGGTTTAGTACTTGACTTGTTCAACACGAAAATCTCGATTTCAAGATTTACTGAATTAACTATATACCATCTTGCCGGCCTTGTTTTAATTCTTTCCAGATAATTAGGGGTTGCAATAGTCGCAATACCTGGGGTCTTCGCTTGTTTTGCCATGGGGATACATGTCTTCTTTCGTGTATTGACAATGCTGGCAAACGTAGCGATAGCTCAATGTTGAATTGGTTGCTGAACCGCATAAGCTGCATTCCAATCCTCTTTTAGCATCTGTAATTCCAAAGCCCGGTGTATTGCATTGGGGGCATACAGCA
>JBBQDY010000254.1:0-5085 GCA_038320155.1 Cytophagales bacterium | reverse complement strand
TTTCACCGATTACGATGCTTATAAAGAATACTTGAATCCATTAGGCATCAAAAGATTGAGGCTTCAGGGCGGCTGGGCAAAAACTGAAAAAGTCAAAGGGCAATACGATTGGGCTTGGCTGGATCATATTGTAAATGATGCTACTTCTCGAGGCTTGGAGCCGTGGATTCAGTTTTCCTACGGGAATGAAATCTATGAAGGCGGTGGCGGAATCAATTTAGCGGCGGGTGTTCCACATTCAGAAGTAGCATTGGCTGCCTGGGATCGCTGGGTTGCTACGATGGTGAATAGATATAAAGACAAAGTCATCAATTGGGAAATCTGGAACGAGCCAAATTTTGGAGATAATCTCGAAAATACCGCCGAGAAAGCCGCTGCTTTGAATATTCGCACCATCGAGATCGTAAAGCGAATTCAACCTGAAGCGAAGGTTTCAGGATTGGCCTTTGGACATATTGATTTGGAGTATGCAGCTGAGTTTTTCAAAGTAATGCATGACTCCGGTAAATTGGAATTGTTGGATAATATCACTTACCACGACTACGTCTATAATCCCGATTCCCATTATCCTAAGGTGATGGAAATGAAAAAGATTTTGGAGCAATATTCAACTAAAATAACCCTAAGACAGGGAGAAAATGGTGCTCCTTCTATTGGCGGGCCAGGCCGAGGAGCCATCGGAGATCATGATTGGTCAGAGCTTTCTCAGGCTAAGTGGGATACCCGACGTATGCTGGGCGATTTGGGTCATGATATTGAAAGCAGTGTTTTTTCCATTATTGACATGGCCTACAACAGTGGCCCGATCAAAAGATTGAATGTGAAAGGACTGCTCATGTCTGATTCCACTAAGCAAGTCATCCGTCCAAAAATGGCCTACTATGCAGTGCAGAATATCGCAGCAGTTTTTGATAATTCCCTGGAGCGGATCACTGATGTAAAGGATTCACATAATTCGAAATACGTCCCAGAAGACCCAAATGAGGTAGCTTTCAATAAAAGTACGGATAGGAGTTTCGCAGTTTATGGCTACAAGCACCAAGAAACCGGTCAGCAGGTATTTACTATTTGGGAAAGTGAGAGTATGCCTAATAATTCCACTGAGAAGCGGCTGTTCAATTTCACTTTTGCCAATGCAAAATTTGATGAACCCGTGTATGTGGATATGATTACGGGAGAAGTGTTTGACATTCCAACTGACCAATGGAGTAAAAATGGCGCACAGTATACCTTCCGCAACATTCCGATTTATGATGGTCCAATTTTACTGGCAGACAAAAGTCTAATACCGATCAAAAAGTAACTATTCACAGAATCTAAATAAAACTAACATGAGTGTAGAAAACTATAAAAAAGAAGTCGGGATGATGAATCTCGAGCGATTGATAGAAGCCAGAGAGGTTATCCCCAAAGTCACTTTCCCCGTATCGGATGAAGAGCTTTTGAGCCGCTTTGAGAAGATTTATACAGGAGCGATTAATGATGTATTGCGGGAGTTTACCTATTTGAATCAAGCGTTGCCGATTCGGATTAAAGCGCTCCGTGAGTATCAAACGGTTGCCGGTTTTGCCTTTACTGTCAAAAGCTCCAGCAGTACCCGAGTAAGTGGGGAAATGGAGTTTAGAACAAAAATGCTGGATGAAATGCACCCAAACGCTTTTGTCATCTATGATACCAGTGGAGATGAAGAATCCACTTCATGGGGTGGTGTGATGACTGCTACTGCCAAAGGGAAAGGTGTAAAAGCCGCATGCGTGGATGGAGGAATTCGGGATACACATCAGATACTGGAAGCGGATTTTCCTGTTTTCTATAAGTATAAATCGTCCAATGGAAGTCTGGGAAGGTGTTTGATTACAGACTATCAGGTTCCTATTCAGATTGACAAATGCTTTATTAGACCCGGAGATGTGATCATGGGAGATGTAGATGGGGTTTTGGCAGTGCCAAGAGAAGTGGCCTATGAAGTGCTTTTGAGAGCTGAGGAAATCAAGGAGAATGAGAAAAAGATTTTCGGATGGGTGAAAGAAGGGCAGAGTGCCAAGGCAATTTCTGACAAGGGAGGGTATTTTTAAATGTTAAATGTGATTGTACGGAATGATGCCAGTAGCCTTATTTTCTTTGCTTATTGTGACCGAAGACAGAAGACGGAAGACCGAAACACCTAATTATCAACTATGTCCATTTATATTCTTGGCTCTTCTGCCTACTGGCAAAGTAGCCGATAATCATAAAGTTTAATGTGATTGTACGGATTGATGCCAGTAGCCTTATTTTCTCTAATTAAGGGACCGAAGACCACTGCCCGAAAGACAGGCGGGGATGACTGATGACCGATGTGGCGTTGATTGAGAGTTTTTAGAAAATTCTATTTTTCGTATGTCCCTTACTGGCAGAAAAGTGGATACATATAAAATTTAAAATGGAGGAGTTGAGAATTTAAAATTATAGGTATAGTTATTCAATTTTAAATTAAAGACATTTTAAATTTTAAATTCATGAAAGCTTCGCCCGGTCGGTCCCGGATTGGAAATTAGAGGTTGAGTCAAAAATTTACTCAGTGAGTAACAAAATTACTCGGGGAAATGAAAAAAGCAAGTGAAGATCCAAATTAGGAGGATGAGCTTTGCTTAGTTTAAATTTGAGTTTGGATTATACTTCCAAATCCTTTGGATTGACTCAAAAGATCTCAATCGTCCAATAGCGCTAAAAATTTGTTTTAAATGACAACTAGTAAAATCCGGCAATCTCATTTTTTATTGTTGTTAGTTGTGGGACTTTTCGCTGTCTATTTCTATTTCTTCTCTTTTATTGACTCCAACTATAGCCCTTATTATGGAGATGAGTTCTTTTATTATAAAAATGCAGAGTCATTTTATAAGACGTCCAAACTGGAAGCCGCATTTACTTACACCGGAAAAGGCTCGCATCTAATTGGATTTGATCCACATGGGCCAGCCTACCCCCTACTTTATGGCTCTCTTGCTAAACTTTTCGGATGGCATAATTCATTAATTCTGATAATCAACTTCACCTGCCTAATAATTGCCTTGGTTCTATTGCTTTTCCAAAAAGAAGTGACCTCACAAGTAAAATACTTCCAATTGATTTTGATAGTGGGAAGTCCTATCACCCTATTCTATTCATTTAGCTTTTTAACCGAGTTGATCCAAATCGCAGGAGCAGTACTACTCTTTCTCCAATTTAAGCGCTACCATAAACATCAGAATAGACTCGATTTGATCCTGCTAATTTGCTTGATTTTGCTACTTGGCTTGATACGAAGCACTTGGTTTTTTGGATTGATTGGTTTGATGGTTTACCCAAATAAAATTCGCTGGGGAATAGGAATCCTATTATTGCTTCCTGCTTTAGGCCTTTCCTATGTATCTCAGGTATTATTCCACGAGGTGGTTCCGAATACATTTTCTGGAATTGGCGAATTGATCCGTTCGCAGCAATATACTCAGGTAGCTGAAGCTCTTCTATTCAACTTCAAGCGAAACGTATACTTTGCGTTTACCTATTCTGAGGGGAAATTCTACGCCCTCCAAAAAATTTGGATGCTGGCTTCAATTGTACTCTCATTTTTATTTTTCAGAAAAGAAAAAATCATTCAAGTTGGTCTGCTGATTTTTGGTCTGACCTTTCTATTCAACATGTTTTTTTATAAAAATTACAGCTGGGTGGATCTGAGGATCTACACTCCAATGATTTTATTTCTAAATCTGAGCATGATTTCTAGCTCATTTCACAAACTGATTTCAAAAGTCTTGGTGATGATCGGGCTTAGCTCATTTATTCTAATTCTTCCTTTATGCCACAAATTGATTAATTATAGGGTTAATTCTGAACTTAAAATCATTCCATATTCTACCAAGAAAGCTCTGCTAGAGCTCGAGCAACCTTTGATCATAATTGACACTCTCGTACTAACCAATTATTCTTTGGATCAACTCCCGGTTAGCAATCTTGAAAACAAAGTCATGCGTTACATTTTGCCCTATTACGAAATAAAATCGGAAGACCCTACTCATCGTTTGTTAGCGCAAAAAGGTCAACTTAATGTAAGACCGGTGAATATCCTGAGCCAATAAGCCAGTCCGAACCCAAATTGAATTAGATATATAGCTACCATGACGATCACCTGAATTGAATATTTGTCGGGATTTTTTAAATAGGATTTGGCTACCGCTAGGACAATACTCAGGTGTGTTAGAAAGAGCGTCAAAGGAATTTGCCAATAGAAATTAGCATGTAACTCCCGATAACCGGATTCTGCAAAAACCGCATAGATCAACAGCGCAAAAAAAAGTAATAGGATAGAAAAAGAAAAGTACTGGGACTCAAAAGCCTTTCTTCTCCAAAGTATCAAATACATCAAAACCAGCGGTATACTAGAAATAAAGTCGAAGAAAGGTTGATCTGAAAAGTAAAACCAAACAAAAAATGGATTGATCACCACTTTAGATATTTCTCCAGCTGTGTATAATTCTTCAATCATAGGATCCCAGGAAAAAATCAAGAATTTCTCAATAAGAATTAGGAAAAACACAACTACACTAAGCAGCATGGAACGCCAAAAATGAGCGGAAAACTGTTTTTCCCGCCAAAAAGTATAAATGGGTAATGCAGGAACATAACAAAATAAGAAACTGGGTTTGATCAGAAGAATAGCCAAACTCAATGCAAAAAGGGAGTAATAGTCCAAGTTTTCCTTTGTCTCAAACCAATCAAAAGTTTTCCTAAAAAGCAGGATGCAAAATGGAAAGGAAACGATCAGTGTCGAATTGTGCCAAATGGTTTGGGTAAATTTTCCCAAATACCAAAAGTCCCCGTCAATAGACGGGATAAAAATAGGACTCAGAAATAAAAATGAAGCTGAAATTCCAAAAATAAGAGATGTCCGAAAGGAAAGTTCTCCTCCAAACCAGCCGTATATCAGTCTGTATTTCCACCAAAGAAAAAACGTAATGACGAGGAAGGAACTGACTACGAAAGGGTACTTGATATGGAATACAAAATCTAACAAATAAATCAAAAAATAATATCCGGGAGGAATCGGAAAGTAACCCAGAGCCAAAT
>JBBQDY010000253.1:0-5120 GCA_038320155.1 Cytophagales bacterium | reverse complement strand
CCATTGAGATCCCAAACAGATTGACCGTCGGTAAAGAATAAGACTTGGCCAGTTTGATCTGAAATCGTGGTAGTACCAGCAGGAATATTTTGAGGATGCCTACTGGCAATTGGCCTTGGCGTTGGAGCGTCTGGATCATTTGGATCAGGATTGAAATCCAAACCGGCCCCATCTCCAAAGTACCAGATGTTATTTGTCTGATCGGGGAGATCCCAGATTTTGACTCGAATCTCAGCATAAGCGTAGCAAGCCGAGCCAGGTTCTCTTACGAGCACCCAATATAAACCCGGTAGGCAAACCGTGTTCTCGCTTCTAGTTCCCCAGCCTTCATCTCGGAAGTTGGACCAGAAATATTCGTAATTATCACCTCCACCTGGGGGAGCCTCTCCGCCTTGTTCGCCTTCAGCAGCTTGCGCCTGCAGCAATGCTCCGATATCGACGCATTGACCTTCGCAAAGCGTGGTATCCTGTGGAGTGAAATTAGCCTCCAGATTATTTTCAGTAAGTGGTATATCTCTTGAAACTGTTTTGGTTGCCCCGTCGGCAAAGGTTACTGTGAGTGTCACGGAAATGCTTTGACCCTGAGCGGCATCTGCTGGAATCAAGAAATGTTCTTGCGAATAATCAGCATTGACTGGATTGCCATCAGAATCTACCAGCGGAGGGTTAAATTCCCAATCGAAACTTACTGGGCGGTAGTTTTCAGGGAGGATCTCACTGGTCAGCTGAATGGGGTTATTCTCACAGGGCATATCAGGAGCCCAAGTGAAATTTACAGTCGGTTCGATATCAGCATTAGGTGCAAATACCGGAAAAATACTTCCACAAAAATCTACCCCGTTAAATGGATCCTCTTCTAGATTGATTTCTGCCAAATCAGGTTCATTTGGATTGGTCACTCTTCCAATTAGTTGAGGACCTCCAGCTGATTCTTCATAGATGTAGTAAAGATTTCCGTCAGGACCGGTTTTGATATCGTAGATCGCTTCCAAAGTGTCTGGAAGCGGGATTTCTTCCGGTGTAGCCGAAAGATCATCAGATGGAACTCGAAATAGATTATTTCCCCTGGAGAAATAAATAAATGAACCGTCTGGGGAGAATTCAGCACCTTCAATGGCATCTGTGCTACCTGAATTTGTAATAGGTGTTGGATTGGAGAAAGCCCCCGAACTCGTGTCAAAATCCAAGACTAAAATATCAGCACCTGGATTTTCTGGAATGAGAATCAACTTCCCACTTGCTTCATCGTGTATGATGGCTTTTGGGGTAAAAGGTATCCCTTCTGTGTCTGTTGTGGTAAAATTTCCAGCGCCTGTATCGATGCTTCTAGAAACCAGATTTCCACCGTTAAAGCTAATTAAGTAGGAAGGCGAGGAGGGAGATTTCACGACTAAAACCGCACCGGAAGCTGCACCAATCGGTATATCTTTTTGGGTGACTTCACCGAGGGGACGTTCATTTCCGGTGGCCTGACCGGCTGCATTCATATCTACTAGGGAGTAGAGAAGCTGGCCTCCCGGGGAAATATAAAATATATAGAATAGCTTATTTCCATCAGGATCATATTCGAGAAAACCCGTCGCAACTTTCTGTCTCCCATCGATATCTCCGTTGAGACCCGGGGCGGATCCTTGGATCGGACGCGAGCTAAAATCATAAACTAACTCACCATTTGTTATAAAAAGCGGTTGACCGGTGATTGGATCGATCGCAATCGCATTATTATTTTTCCCGATTAATACTGTGGAAGGTAGGGTCTGGACAGTTGCTGTTCCGCCTTTTCCGAAGGACAAATAGTTGTTCGGGGTGCTTGAATCACAGTATCCGAAGATCCATTCGTTATCATTAAAACCTTGCGAGTAAGCAGAAAATTGAATTACAAAAAATGCAATTGCAAAACTTAGGGTAAAAATGTACGTGAACCTTATGGAATTAGGGCTGCTTTTCATAATTTTCGAACTGCATCTAAAACAACGAAGTACTCGAATCGTTCTAAATGCTAACTGAATATTCAAATAAACGAACAAATCCTTGTTACGGTCTCTGGTTTACGTGGTTTTTTTAAGTGTGGTTGGACTTTTTGTTCATACTTCGGCATTTGCCCAAGATCCTCAGTATAGCCAATATTACGCGGCCCCACTTTATTTGAACCCAGCCTTTGCCGGTTCCGAACTCACGGGAAGGGTAGGATTCAACTACCGAAATCAATGGCCAAGTATTGACGCTCAGTTTACCACTTACTCAGCTTTCTACGATACCTATTTGGAAGACTACAATAGTGGTATTGGAATAATGCTGATGCAGGACACCGAAGGAGCTGCCAAATTACAGTCCACAACAATCGCTGCGATTTATTCTTACGAACTGAAATTGAGCGACAACTTATATTTCAGACCTGGTTTCCAGGCTAGCTACATCAGAAGAGAGATCGGATTTTTCGAAAACTTGATTTTTGCAAATAATATAAACTCATTTGATCCATTTGGGGATCTAATAAATTATCCCTCTAATATCGAAGGGCTAGGCGATCCAGTCAATATGCTGTCACTTTCTTTTGGCGGATTGGTCTTCACCGAGAACTTCTGGTTTGGAGGATCTGCTCATCATGTAAATCAACCGAATCAGTCTTTTATTGATGGAGATAGTCCTTTGCCGATGAAGATTTCCTTCCATGCTGGTTACCGCATTGGTTTAGGTGAAGGGTCCATGCGTCAGGATTTTACTCATATGCGAAAGCAGCGTTACCTTACACCTACGATCAATTACAAGCGTCAAGGGCCTTTTG
Organism: Cytophagales bacterium; assembly: GCA_038320155.1. Classification (GTDB taxonomy): domain Bacteria; phylum Bacteroidota; class Bacteroidia; order Cytophagales; family Cyclobacteriaceae; genus Algoriphagus. Next base: position 2,335 of record JBBQDY010000253.1, on the reverse strand, counting down.
AACAGTTGGATATCGGTGCTTATTTTTACGTTGAGCCAATTGTTTTTGGTCTTTGGTACCGAGGATTGCCTTACAAGCCTGTAGAAAACCAAAGTAATCGTGATGCGATCGTGATGATGGTTGGAATTAATCTACTCAGTGGATTGAATGTTGGGTACAGCTTTGACTATACGGTCTCTCAGTTGGGGATTCAGTCTGGAGGGGCGCATGAATTAAGTTTATCTTGGACTTTGCCAAACAATAATCAAGGTGGTCCTCGAAGAAGGGATACTATACTCCCTTGTCCTAAATTCTAAATTTTCATGGAACCGATTATTTTTAAGAACCTGCTCATAGGAGTAGTGGCTTTTGGTTTTTTATTGGGAAAAATTCTCAGTTACTTAAATTTTCGCCAACCGGTACCTCAAGTCCCTGATACCCTATCGGAATATTTGACTGATCAAAAGCTCCAAGAATCCAAAAAATATCAAAATACGAATTACCGCTTTGGGGTAATTTCAGGCCTTTTTTCATTTGTATTGACCGTTCTTTTTATTAGCCAAGGTTGGTTTGGATCCATCGATTCTTGGGTGAAAACATTTCAGATTGCACCCTTATTGGAATCAGTAGTTTTCTTTGCGCTTATTTTTATTGGTTCTGATATCCTCAGTTTGCCATTTGATTATTACAGCACCTTCGTAATCGAGGAGAAATTCGGTTTCAACAAATCCACCCTCAAGACTTTCTTTTCGGATAAATTAAAAGGATACCTTATTTCTATTCTGATAGGTGGAGGATTATTGCTTTTGTTTCTTTGGCTGGTTCATCAGATTGGAACTGACTTTTGGTGGATTTTTTGGATTGTGGCAGCGGTGTTTATGGTCTTTGTAAACCTGTTTTACACAGCCTTGATTTTGCCGCTCTTTAATAAATTGACGCCGCTTGCCGATGGCGAATTGAAAGAAGAGATTTTGCGCTATGCCAAATCAGTCAATTTTCCTCTGGATAATATCTTTATTATGGATGGAAGCAAACGATCTTCCAAGGCAAATGCGTTCTTCTCGGGTTTTGGAAAACGTAAAAAAGTGGTTCTTTTCGATACACTACTGGAGCAGCACACGCCGGATGAATTGGTCGCAGTATTGGCTCATGAGGTGGGGCATTACAAAAAGAAGCATATCATTTTAAGCATGGTGCTTTCTGTTCTGCAGATCGGTTTGTTACTATTCTTGCTTGGACAATTTATTTTTAATGAACAGATAAGCTTGGCTTTGGGGGGTAAAGTTTGGTCACCGCAGTTGAATATTATTGGATTCACCATGCTTTTTTCTCCAGTTTCAACCATTCTAGGGATAGGGATGAACTGGCTGAGCCGTAAAAATGAATTTGAAGCAGATTACTACGCGAAGATCACTTTCGCTGGAAAGCCACTTGCCGAAGCTTTAAAAACCCTTTCAGTAAAAACTCTGAGCAATATCAATCCACATCCTTGGTATGTATTCGTGAATTATTCCCATCCACCGCTTTTGGAAAGGTTGGAAAAGTTGGAGAGTTAGACAATTTCGGATTTTCGATTTCGGATTTATTGTATATCTAAAGCACCAAAAAAAAGCCGCTGAATCAGTTCCAGCGGCTTCTCGTTTCTAACGTCTTAGTACTATTCTCTCGATACTAATCTCTCATTTCTAATATCTTGCAACTAGCATCTTGATATGCTGACCATGCCTGATTTTGGTTGTCACTATTCCGCCTTCCAGTATTTATTTTATGAGTGTTCGCTTTCTTGCACGTTCCGGCAAAAAGCTAAATCTTGATTCTAAATCGGATCAAATTCCCCCTTTCTCAAAGGGGGTAAGGGGGATTTTAGGAAGCAGATCAGTAGTAAATATGGCTACGTGCAGCATTGCGGATACACATAATTTATTTTTTCAATTCTGATCAAAATCCAGAGTTGGTGCTAGTCACATCCCAAGATAAAAAAAGTAGATTGAGTTTCAGTCATGAAGCAAGTCACCTAGCGAGCGGACATTTAGATTGATAATCTGGAATATCTTTTTCCAATCGCAAATATCAAAACGCACCTCTGGTGCTCTGTTAACCAACTTATTCTAATCCAATTTTACAATCTAATCGCACCTCCGGTACTACTCTCTCTTTTCTAAAATCCTGAATTTAAGATCCTTGTTCTGTAAACCTTGAAACTAATATCTAACTAATTGACACTTCCTCTTGGTTCTTGAATCTAAAATCTTGGTTCTGCCAGTCTTGATATTAATATCTAGCATCTTGATTCTTTTCTTGCTTCTAAACCCTATAAAACTCCTCCCATCCTTTTCTCGGTGGCATTCCCGCCAGC
>JBBQDY010000252.1:0-5129 GCA_038320155.1 Cytophagales bacterium | reverse complement strand
AAAAATATATCCAAGCCAGCTAAGCTAAAAATGAGGCCTGTTTTCTAAGTTCGGCTGAAATCAATGGGGAAAATATTCCCTCAAATTTGGAATTCGGATTGCGGAAAAAGTCTTTTTAACCACAAAGCTCTCGAAGGTTTGGCTAAGTGACACAAAAAAAATCAATCTGGTTGTTTAGCCCTACCTACTGTAGGGATGGCCTGCCTACAGATAAGATCTAGGACCTTTATCATACTCTTTTTAACCACAAAGCTCTAGAAGGTTTGACTAAGGGAAGCAAAGGAGATCAATCTGGTTGTTTAGACCTGCCTTCCGTAGGGATGGCCTGCCTTCAGATAAGTTCTAGGACCTTTATCACATTCTTTTCAACCACAAAGTTCGCGAAGGTTTGGCTAAGGGACGCAGAGGAAATCAATCTGGTTTTCAGACCCGCCTTCCGTAGGGATGGCCTGCCTTCAGATAAGTTCTAGGACCTCTAACATACTCTTTTTAACCACAAAGCTCTCGAAGGTTTGACTAAGGGAAGCAAAGGAAATCAATCTGGTTTTCAGACCTGCCTTCCGTAGAGATGGCCTGCCTTCATGTAAATCTTAGGATCTTTATCATTTTCTTTTCAACCGCAATGTTCACGAAAGTTTGACTAAGGGAAGCAAAGGAAATCAATCTGGTTTTCAGAACTGCCTTCCGTAGGAATGGTCTGCCTTCAGATAAGTTCTAGGACCTTTATCATACTCTTTTTAACCACAAAGTTCTCGAAGGTTTGGCTAAGGGAAGCAAAGGATAAGTGTCTAATCTTTCTAGATTTTATTTTCCGGACAAGCAGACCGACAAAACGTTTCGGACTTTTAATCAAGGGTTTCAACCACAAAGTTAGAAAGGTAATTCTTCGAGCCTATATCTTACTCTTTTCAACTACAAAGTTCACGAAGGTTTGTCAGAGGGACGCAAATAATTGAAAGGTATGAAGCCTGATAAAAAGTTAAACTCATAAATTTTGGCACTAAGTTGACAGTCAAAATAACAGTTAAGGTCACTTACACCAACTCAAGTCCTTTTACCCATGTTAGTGCTTCGGGTTCAGTTTCAAAAATTTTGTAGGGTACGGGTTGTTTTTGAAACGAAAAGATCATTTTCAGAATACCACGAATTGCTGCATTTGGAATGATATAGGCAGTTCCGACACAATAGGTTTGCATCAGTTCTTCATTTTCCTTCAACCAATTGGCCTGCATTTTTTGATGGGAAAGCTTTGGGATACTCGCATTGGAAGCATCGAAAATAAGGGCCAGTTTCTGTTCATGTCGATAACAAGCCTTGGTTTGATCCAAGTAAGCTTGGAAGTTTCGATCGGTGCTTTTATTTCCCGTAAATCCAATTCTCACAAGTGGAAATGAAGATTCGTCAATGAGTGCGTAGGGTTCCATAGATCCGAAACAGGATTTTGATGAAAGAGTTTTTTAATCAATTCAAACAGAATTAAACCGCAAAGGTCAGGAAGTTTTCATAAATGGTGCGAAGGATGAGATTGGGATCAACCTGGTTTAAAGTCTTCGGACTTTGACCTAAAGAAATTAAACCACAAAGGTCAGGAAGGTTTCACAAATGGTGCGAAGGATGAGATTGGGATCAATCTGATTCATTCTCAATCTGGTTCATTTTTCAGACTTGGACCTTAAGAAAATTAAATCACAAAGGTCTCGGAGGTTTTAAAAAAGAAAGCTAAGGACCAAGCTGGTACACTTTCCCAACTTGGCCCTTTGGCCCCTAAGATCAAAATCTTAAATGAATGGGTAATTAGCAAAGCTAGAGTACTGCTGCCTGAACGTGCATCCAGTCAAAATTCCGTAGCCTTCCCAAGCTTATCCATCCTTCTTTTTCCCATATATTCCACCAAGCCTCATAGGCTGGCTGAGCAAATGTGGCTTTGTCTCTTCCCCAGCGTAAGGCATTGTTGGCTGGATCAAAATCAATCGCTATCCCCCAACTATGCATACTTGGCAAGGTTCCACCTCGCATAGGTCGATCATTGAAACAGCCTCCGAAATAGTTTAATCTCAACTTTCTGATTTGCTCCTCGCCGTAATGAGAAAGCACTTCTTGCAATGCGGTTTCGATACTGTCTTTCGCTTTGGTATGGCATAAGAACTTATTCACCACTTGACTGGGATTCCAAGCTATTTTCATGGGATATGGACAATTTGCATGGACAAGCTGGTTTCCTTTAGCTCCGTAAAAATCTGTAAACTCGCTGCTATTTTGCTTTGGCCACCTAATTGGAGTTCGCATTGCCAATTCTTCCGGCCTCCAGACAGCTGGCTTTTTTCCTGTAGCAATAAATGCCACCACATTATTATAGGCGTAGATCGTACTTGGCCCACTAAATCCGTCGATTTTTCCCGGATCTTCATTATACTCTAGGCAAATAACCTGTACCATGCCGATCATCTTTCGCTTGCTTGACCAGATAAGTGGGATTTTTTGAGTCTTGTCTATGGCCTCAATAATTGTTTGGTCAAAAGAACCGTTAATCTGTCCAGAATAGAATCTCTTGTCTTTTAACCAGGTTTGAATAAAAATAGTAATCTCTGTAGTGTTCATAAAAATAGTGTTTTTGGTAAATGAAAAATTTTCAGCTGAATATAAATACAAAACCAATTACTGTCAAGGACTTAAGGTTAATTGATAATTCTAAAAGTCAATTACTTTCAAGGACTTAAGGTCAATAGATAATTCTAAAAGCCAACTAAACAAATACTTTTTGAAGCATTCAATCTCGATTGACCAGTATTCCAATACTTCCTGTTTAATTCCCAAATACCTAAAGCCAATTTTTATCCCTATCTATGAGCGTAATGGTTAATGAGGTACTTTTACTAAAACCCAAATCCTATGCAAAATCGCTCGCTAAGCCTCCTTCTTTTTTCTCTTTTGATCTGGTCTTGTAGCCCAAACAGCCCCAAAGAAATGGAAAGTATTTCCCAACGGGACTCCTTATTTACCACTCCACTGGGAGTGAGCTATGTGATCCCGGAGCCAAGCGAAAAAGCTTTGGCACAATACCAACAAGCAAAAACAGCTTCCGAAGCAAATCCCGAAGATGTAGAAGCGCTGATCTGGTATGGTCGTCGCAAAGCCTATCTAGGGCAATACCGAGAGGCTATTTCCATTTATTCCAATGGGATTGAGAAATTTCCAAACGAAGCTCGCTTATATCGGCACAGGGGACACCGATTTATCAGTCTAAGAGAATACAAGAAGGCTATTGCGGATCTAGAGAAGGCAGCCCAATTAATCAGCGGCACTCCGGATGAAATCGAGCCTGATGGCATGCCCAATGCCCAAAATATCCCAGTAAGTACGCTGCATGGAAATATTTGGTACCACCTTGGGCTGGCCTACTACCTTGATGATCAGTATGAAAAAGCATATACCGCATACCTGCGCTGTCGGGAGAGTGGGGATCTTTATGACAACATCGTCTCCAGTACCCATTGGCTTTATATGATCCAGCAGCGACTCGGCAATCCAGCAAAAGCAGACTCGCTTTTGGCTCCCATTTCTCAAGATTCGACAGTAATCGAAAATCAGAGCTATGCAGATCTTTGCCATTTGTATAAGGGCTGGATTCCAGTGGATTCTCTTATTACCGAAGGTGCAGGCAGTCCCTCTAATGATGCGGTTCGATATGGCGTAGCCAACTGGTATTTATACCACGGAGACTCTGCCCTAGCTAAGCAAATGATGATAGAACTGGTCAAGGAAAATGCTTTTTCTTCTTTTGGATATCTCGCTGCTGAAAGTGATTTGATTCGGTATTTTGGGAAAAAATAGGAGGATTTCATATCCTATCGTAGGGCAAATAGTTCGCCCCCAACAACGATCATTCTCTATATATCCTAGAATCAAAATCTAGCCTCAACTTTGAAATTGTACCAATAATTGGTATAATTATATAAATTTCAAGCTATGAGTAAGAACACATCGATATCTCTTGGGGAGTATTTTGAAAGTTTTGTTCAAGAGAGGATATCTGAAGGTAGATTCAAAAATGCCAGCGAAGTAATCCGCGCTGGGTTAAGGCTTCTCGAAGAAGAGGAAAATAGGATTGCCTCCTTAAAAGGAGCTATCCAAAGTGGGCTGGAAAGCCCCAGAATGGAAAATTTTGACTTTGATAAGAACCTTGCAAACCTAAAAGCTGATAGAATGAAAAATGGCTAAGCTGATATTGAGGCAGGCTGCCATTGATGATCTATCTGACATTTGGGAATATACCTTAGCGACGTGGTCTGAGAATCAAGCTGACAGGTACTATAAAATGATAAAATCAGCCTGTAGCGAGATCACTGTCAGCCCTTCGCTGGGAAAAGAATATGTAGCCATTGCCAAGGGTTTATTGGGATATAGAATTAACAAGCATATTATTTTTTATTACATCACGTCCAATGACGAAATTGAAGTGATTAGAATCTTACACGAACGAATGGATTTGAAGCAGCAGTTAAAATGATATTCAACCTGCATTCTGTATGGTATCATCCTAGGAATCTGGTGCTTTCTCAAATCTTTGTCATTCGACATTTATCTTTCAATTTTCAAAATTCGTAATTTTTAGAGGCAGAGAACAGTAAGGTAAGGGCGACAGATTTTTCGCCCCTACAGCAGGAAACCCCGAATCCTCGGTGTTTCCCCGTCAATAAAAATACCACCCAACCGTTTTGGCAAACTGTTATTGATCCGATTGGCGTATTTTCTGCTAAAACCCAAAAACTATATTATCTCTTTTCTACAAAGATGTCGCACCTCTGGTGCTTTGTCAAAACATCATTATTCGGCATTTATCATTTTAAATTTATTTTCCCTTGACGTCCCTACAGGATGCGGTGTTATGTGCGGTTTTGACCGGTAAGGGCGAAAGATTTTCTGCCCCTACAAATGAAAAATCTGCACAAAAAACTATGTGAGCTATGTGGCTATGTGGTAAAAAAATGCTTCCCTTTTTCTCTTCAGTTTAAAAAAATGCTTTACCGTAAATTTCTTCTTTGTGGTGAAAAACCCCCACTCTTGTATTTTTATTTGTGGGTCTGGACTGAGAAGCTTAATTTTCCCAGTAACCCTATATACCTAAAAAA
>JBBQDY010000251.1:0-5181 GCA_038320155.1 Cytophagales bacterium | reverse complement strand
TGCGTTTACATGTGTCAGAGCGACCTGATCCATAATCCAGTCATAGGAAATAATCGCTATGCTAAGTCCCAAGACATCTTTGGTGACGTTGGTGACTCCTGAACTCAGGCTTGAAAGCATATCATTCAGTGGCACGGTATCATTCTTTTTGTACCAGCCATACCATTTCTCCAATAAAACCAAAACCAGAAAGGCTGGCATAGCGATCAATAATATCTTTCCGTAAGTCTCCATTATTTTATCTAAAGTGTTTTAAAATACCGAATTATTCTGATGCTTCAAAATGAAAATTGTGAAAGTCATTTGTGAAAAGATTATTTTCAATTTGAGGGAAAACGATTTAACCTCAACTGGATTTATTTTTAGATATTGATTTGTATGAGATTTCAAAGGAATCTTATCTCCGTTTCTTTCGCATTCATAAATTAATCAGACCATTGGTGAAGTTTAGTCAACTTTCTGTCAGATGGGTTTTATATTTCTTCAGAAATAAACCAATATAAAATGAAAGCAATCAATCGAATAGTATTGCCCGCAATTGTATTGTTTGGCCTTTTCAATTTCCCTGGAATAGCCCAAACTACGTATCAAACCCCGCCAAAAGCCATCGCGGATTTGGTCAATGCGCCGAGCACACCTTCTGTAAGCTTCAGCAAAAATGGCGATTGGATGATGCTGCTAGAGCGAGCTGACAACCCAAGCATCGAGGAGCTTTCTCAGCCCGAACTCCGAATTGCCGGCCTTCGAATCAATCCAGCGACTTCTGGTCCGAGCAGAGGAAGAGAAGTGGAAAACATCAAAATTAAAATGACTAAAAGCGGTGAAGAAATCCAGATCAAAGGATTACCAGTCAGCCCAAGCATGGGTGGTTTTTCACTTTCAAAGAATGAAAAATATTTAGCTTTCACCCAGACCGAGGCCACAGGAATTAGTCTTTGGGTGGTAGATTTGACCACATTTGAAGCTAGAAAACTGACTGAGCCTATCCTGAATGAAATCTTTGGAAATGCAATGGCTTGGACGCCTGACAATCAGATTCTCATTAAAGCGATCAATCCTTCTCGAGGAGCTGTCCCAAATAAACCTGCAGCGCCTACTGGCCCGATAGTCCAAGAATCCACAGGCGATGCCTCTCCAAATCGAACCTATCAGGATTTATTGAGCAATCCCTACGACGAAAAACTCTTTTCCTATTTCATGGATTCTCAGCTGATGTTGGTCAGCTTGGATGGAACCAAGAAACCAATAGGCCAAGCAGGAATGATCAAATCTATGGACCTCTCGCCGGATGGATCTTATCTGATGGTGGACCTGATGCAGAAGCCCTTTTCTTATTTGGTGCCAGCATCTAGATTTCCATACGAGGTAGAGATTTGGGACAAAAGCGGCAAAAAAGTAAAAACACTCGCCCAAATCCCTTTGGATGAAAATCGACCAACAGGTTTTGATGCGACTGTTACTGGGCCAAGAAGTATCAGTTGGAGAGCAGACAAAGCAGCCATGCTGTTTTGGGTAGAGGCTCAGGATGGCGGTGATCCGAGAAATGATGTGAAAGATCGGGAGATCGTGTACACACTTGATGCTCCTTTCTCTGGAGAAAAGAAAAAGCTGGCAACCACGCCATATCGTTTTGCAGGAATCGCTTGGTCTGATGACAATTTCGCAATCATGAATGAGCGATGGTCAGCGAGCCGTAAGGAAGTGAGATCTGTGATCAACCCATCCAATCCAGGCCAAGGAGGAAGAGTGATTATCGAGCGATCTTCAGACGACATTTATAATGATCCGGGAGATCCAGTATTTGTAGAAAATGAATTTGGAAGGGATGTCTTGATGCGAGACGGGGACTTGGTTTTCATGACCAGTCCAGGGGGCTCACCTGATGGAAATATGCCTTTCCTGTCCACCTTTAATACCAAGACAAAAGCCCAAAACATCCTTTGGCAATCTCAGGCTCCTTATTATGAGCGCGTAGTAAAAGTGATCGATGAGGAAGGTTCGGAATTTATCACTTTGAAAGAAAGCACAGATATCCAGCCCAACTATTGGTTGGTGAATACCAAAAAACGAGTGGCTCCGATGCAGGTGACGAATTTTGAACATCCTTATGAATCGCTGAAAGGCATCCAAAAGCAACAAGTCACCTATTCCAGGAAAGATGGCCTCAATCTCTCGGCAGTAGTTTACACTCCTTCAGGATATGATCCTGCTAAAGATGGCAGACTTCCCGTTTTGATGTGGGCTTATCCACGAGAATACAAATCCAAAGAGGTTGCGGCTCAAGTCAGAGGATCTAAATATGCATTCACACGCTTGAGTTGGGGTTCGCCGATCTATTGGGTGACACGCGGCTATGCGATTATGGATCAAACTGAAATGCCAATCGTAGGTGAAGGAGACAAAGAGCCGAATGATTACTTCTTAGAACAGTTGGTTTGGAATGCCGAGGCTGCAATAGACAAGATTGTCGATATGGGAATTGGAGATCGGATGAAAATTGCAGTGGGCGGCCATTCGTATGGTGCATTTATGACTGCGAATTTACTTTCTCACACAAACCTTTTCGCAGCGGGAATCGCCAGAAGTGGTGCGTACAATCGCACCTTGACTCCATTTGGCTTCCAATATGAGCAGCGAACCTATTGGGAAGCACCGGAAGTTTATTTCAACATGTCTCCTTTCTCTTTTGCTCACAAAGTGAAAACACCAATCTTGATGATCCACGGAGAAGCCGATAATAATTCTGGCACCTTCCCGATCCAATCAGAGCGCTACTACAATGCACTAAAAGGTCACGGCGCTACCGCAAGATTGGTATTCTTACCAAATGAAAGTCACGGCTACGCTGCTCAAGAGTCCATCCTCCACACGCTTTGGGAAATGGATACCTGGCTAGAAAAATATGTTAAGAATAAGAATGTGATAGATAAATCAAAATGAGTACGGAAAAACGAAAAACCCTTCTGAAATGAATTCAGAGGGGTTTTTTTAATACAGAAATCCAAAAAGCCAAAGTGGGATGATTTTCCCGACCCCATATTCAATATTATCTTTCACAATAAAAGAAGATGGAACTTCCTGAATTTGAAATCCTGACTTGCTTTTCCCTCCCACTTCAAAAGTGAGCTTTTCATCTACAATAAAATCCCCCTTCGGAGCAAGGTTCACTTGCGCAATTATCCTAAGTTGATTCGCAAAAAAAGTTTCTCTAAGGCTACCAATATTCACATTTTCCTCACCCAAAGCATAAGCAAGATTGGTGTTACTGAGGTATAATTTCTCCGGTTTTGTTAAAGCTCCAATTCCCGAATTTGGTTTGTGAAGGCTTTGGAGAATCCGTGCTCTCTCCAACAAATCAAATGCTCTTAATAAACTTGGTCTGGAGATTCCTGTCTTTTGACTGAGTTCGGATACATTTGGAGTGAAAGGGACTGAAGTAGCGATCAGTCTTATTAATTTTTTGAGCTTGAAAAGCATTTCATAATCCATGTTTTCTACTGCGTTCAAGTCAATTTCTATAGTTAGCTGGACAGTTCTCCGCAGCTTCTCAAGATAATTTTCCTTCCCTTCCTTGAAGAATGGATAGGCTCCCCATTTCATATAATTTTGAAAGGTCGGAATAGGTTTGATCTTTTCGAGAATCTGGTGACTTAGTGAAAGGTGATCGTTCAGAAGTTGATCTAGCGAAACAGAAGGTAGCATGATCTCCAGCTCCAATTCGATAAATTCTCTAAGGGAAAGCTCTGGCAAAAGATAACTTACAGCCCTTCGACTCAAGTCTGAATCCCCTTTATAGATTTCTAGGATCGAAGAAGAAGTGAATACGACTTGAAGTCCTGGAAAATCATCGTAGATAAGCTTCAACTCACGCGACCAGTTGGGATACTTATGGATCTCATCTAATAGTAGTTTTTTACCTCCTGCGAGTGTGAATTTACCCGCCAAATCTAAAAGAGAATGATCTGAAAAATAAAGATCATCCAATGAAACGAACAGAACAGTACCATCTTGAGGCAAATGTTTTTTTGCATGTTGAAGCAAAAGGATAGTTTTCCCTGCGCCTCTCGCCCCACTAATGGCAATTAAGCGTTCGTTCCAATCAATCTTCTCCAGCAAAAACCGTTGAAACGATAGCGAAACTTGTTGGATTTTCTTTTGCGAGTTTAGATATAGTGCTTCCATGTGTAAAATACATTTAACACAAATATATACATATTGTTAAATCTATTTTACAATAAGTAAACAGATATGTAAAATCAGTTTTACATCCAGTTTTCTAACCTCTCAATTAAGCCAGATCTGCTCCCCACATGAAGATCAAGAACAAAATTCCTATTGCAATTCGATAGTACCCAAATGCGGTGAATCCGTGATTGGATACATACTTCAAAAATAGCTTTACCGCGATCCAAGCGGTAATAAATGCTACCATTAGGCCAACTCCCATCAACGTAAGCTGTTGATTCGTCATTACTAGATCACTTTTTAGCAAGTCATAACCTGATGCAGCCATCATCGTCGGTATCGCTAAAAGAAAAGAAAACTCTGTGGCCTGCTTTTTATCCAAGCCATTGAATACACCTCCTATTATAGTAGCCGCAGCTCGAGAAGTACCTGGTACCATGGACAGACACTGAAAAAGCCCGATGAAAAAGGCGTTTTTATAAGAAATATCTTCCACCTCAGCTAGATCGGTTTCTGAATTGACCACTTTCTTATCAATGAAAATCAAGACAATTCCCCCCAAAATCAATGAAACTGATACCACGATTGGATTAAAAAGATAGGCCTTGATGTATTCATAGGCCAAAAGTCCAACAATCGCCGTGGGAATAAATGCCGCCAACAACTTAAAATAGATTGTCCATCCTCTAAAAAAACGCTTGATATACATCAGCGCAATTGCCAAAATCGCCCCAAGTTGGATCCCGATCTCAAAGGTTTTTACAAATTCATCTTCGTGGATGTTCATCGCTGCTGATGCCAAAATCATATGTCCTGTAGAAGAAACCGGCAAAAATTCTGTTAGACCTTCGATGATGGCAATTATGATGGATTGGAAAAGAGTCATGTGATTATTTGATTTGACGGGCAAAGTTAATAATCCCATTCAAAGGGAAAGAAAAGGATTCAGGCTTTCGGTTAAATTTTGAAATGAAAATTAATTCTAGTTAATTTCTT
>JBBQDY010000250.1:0-5199 GCA_038320155.1 Cytophagales bacterium | reverse complement strand
ATTGCCTCATAATAAGCTTCATTGAGTTTGTTCACCTTCGCCTGGTAATCACTCATCAGTTTATCGATTTTCACCATTTCTTTGGTGTCCTGAGAACCGGTGATTTCAAGACTCTCGGCATTTTGAAAATCGTAAGCCACTCTCACATCTTCCTTGTGAAGCGCAAGTCTGACGGATCTTTCACCAAATAAATTCAAATCATAAAATGTAGGGACATCCACATCCAACTCATAGCTAAACTCTCCATCCTTGGATAGCTCAAGCGTATCTAAAACAATTGGCCGAGTGTCTGTAAACTGGGAAAGAATGACATATCCTTCTGGAGCATTTTGGATTTTCCCAGATACGGCTACTTTTCCGTCCGTTTGATTTTCACTTTCTCCACAGGAAAATAATCCAAGGAGGGAAACGAGTGTAATTCCGATCATATACTTTTTCATGATTAACCTTCTAAAATCTCTAATAATAGTTTTGTTGCCACTTTTGGATCTGCTTTGCCCTGTGATTTTTGCATCACCTGTCCCATAAACATACCCATCAAACCCTTCTTACCAGATCTGTATTCTTTAACTTTGGTTTCGTTTTCTGCAAGCACCGCCTCTACAATCAACATGAGCGAATCTTCATCAGACTCTTGAATCAGATTTAGACGCTGAGCAATTTGCATTGGCGTTTCTGTGGCTGATTTGAGGAGCTCTGGATAAATGCTTTGAGCGGCCACCGTAAAACTCACCTTACCGCCATCGATCAATTCAATCAATTGGGCCAAAGCAGCTGGAGTGGTTGGTAAATCGGTAATATTTTTATTATTCTCATTCAAATAGGACTTGATTGGCCCCATCATCCAGTTTGATGCAGCTTTATAATTGGAAGTCTTTTCACATAAATCCACAAACCAAAGGGCAACCTCCTTAGCCTCTGTCAATACGCCGGCATCGTAATCCGGCAATCCAAATTCTTCTACAAATCGCTGATGTAATTCACGTGGAAGTTCAGGCATGCTGGACTTTATTGAATGGAGCCATTCGTCAGAAATGAAAACCGGACTCAGATCAGGCTCAGGAAAATATCGATAATCATTCAAATCCTCCTTTGTGCGCATGCTTGAAGTCATGCCAGAAGCCGCATCGAATGTTCTGGTCTCCGAAATTATAACCTCCCCAGCCTCAATCAAATGAATCAATCGCTCATGCTCATGCTCAATCGCGCGAAAGACATTTCGAAAAGAATTCATATTCTTCACCTCGACTTTTTTACCGAATTCCGTAGCACCTTTGAGCATTACAGACACGTTGGCATCGCATCGAAGGGAACCCTCTTCCATGTTTCCATCGCAGATTTCTAAGTATTTGACCAACTTCTTCACCTCTGTCAAAAATGCATAGGCTTCTTCCGGACTTCGCAAATCAGGTTCAGAGACGATTTCAATCAAAGGAGTTCCAGCGCGATTAAAGTCTACCAAAGTGTCGGCTTCACCAGCTAAATGAATTGATTTACCCGCATCTTCTTCTAGATGTATTCTGTTTAATTGAACACTTTTGGTCGTTCCATCTTCCAATCTGATCGGAACTGTTCCACCCACGCAGATCGGAGCCTTATCTTGAGTGATTTGAAAGCCTTTTGGCAAGTCAGGATAGAAATAATTTTTTCGATCAAAAGATGTATGCCGAGTAATCTCACAATCACAGGCCAAACCCATCTTGATCGCAAATTCGATCGCTTTTTTATTGACTTTTGGAAGTGTTCCCGGATGGCCAAGCGTAATTACCGAAATCTGCGTATTTGGAGAATTCCCATAAACAGTTGAATCTGAAGCAAATATTTTACTCTCGGTCTGAAGCTGCGCATGCACTTCAAGCCCAATGATCAACTGATATTTATTCTTTAACTCTTCGCTTAACATTCAAGTGTTATTTCTGGATATGATCAAAGGTACATTTCTCGGGCTTTCGATACGACTTTGTCCAAGCCATTCAAGTCTTTTCCACCTGCTGTAGCAAAGAAGGGCTGTCCTCCTCCTCCACCTTGAATTTCCTTTGCCAGTTCTCTTACGATTTTTCCCGCATCAAGATTTCTCGAACTCACCAAAGCTTCATCGATGATCACAGCCACCTGCGGCTTGCCTTCAATAGCTGCTGCCAAAATCACAAAAGCATATTCGACCTCATTCTTCAACTCATACGCAAGCTTCTTGAGTGAGTCCGCATTTGGTAATTCCACCTTAGCAATAAGCGTATTGATTCCTTCACCTTGCACAAACTCAGTCAATAAACTGGTTTTTACTCCAGCCGATTTTTCGAGGTACAAGCTTTCAATTTCCTTTTTTAAGCTATTTCGCTCTTCGAGCAAAGCTTCGATCGCCTTTCTCACATCTTTTGGATTCTTCAGAAGCTCCTGAATCTCTTTCAATAAAATCTCCTGCTCACGCAAATAAGATTCTGCTACTGTAGAAGTAATCGCTTCAATTCGGCGAACTCCTGCTGAAATGGATCCTTCTGAAATTATCTTCACCAAGCCAATCTGACTGGTTGAAGGCACATGGGTTCCGCCGCAAAGTTCCACTGAGTACGTCGGATCAAAAGTGATCACACGTACAAATTCACCATATTTTTCACCAAAAAGCGCTGTCGCACCATTAGCCTTAGCTTCTTCGATCGGAACATTTCTGCGCTCAAGCAAAGGAATATTCTCTCGAACTTTCGCATTGACTAGATTTTCTACTTGCTCGATTTCTGCATCGCTCATTTTTCCGAAGTGCGAAAAATCAAAACGAAGCAATTGCTCATTTACCAATGAACCCCGCTGTTGGATGTGATTGCCAAGAACTGTTTTCAATGCTGACTGAAGCAAATGTGTTGCCGTATGATTATTCATCGTTAGCGTTCGCTTATCCTGATCAACTTCAGCAGTAAACTGCTTTTGAGGATGCTGAGGTAGCTTCTCTACAAAATGAACAATCAGATCGTTTTCTTTTTTAGTATCTACCACTCGGATTTTCTCAGTTTCGGAAATCAACCAACCCGTATCTCCCACTTGTCCACCGCTCTCTGCATAGAATGGCGTTTTATCTAAAACCACCTGATAGCGATCGCCCTTTTTATCGGAAAGCATTCGGTATTTGATGATTTGTACATCAGCTTTTAGGAAATCGTACCCAATAAACTCAACTCCCTCATCTTCATGAACCATCACCCAGTCTCCTGTTTCTGATTCAGAAGCCGCACGGGAGCGGTTTTTCTGTGTCTCCATCTCCGCCGCAAATCCTTGTTCATCCAAAGACAATCCATTTTCCCGTGCGATTAACGAAGTTAGATCCAAAGGAAAGCCAAACGTGTCATACAGCTCAAATGCAGTCTTACCGGGAATTATGGTCTCATTTTTTGCTCTAAGCTCAGCCTTGATCTGATCTAAAATTTTTAAACCATTGGACAAAGTTCGAAGGAAAGAAGTCTCTTCTTCGAAAATGACTTTGGATATAAACTCTTGCTGCTGTCGAACTTCTGGGAAAACATCTCCAAAATTAGCTGCGATCAAAGGAGTCAATTCATATAAAAAAGGCTCATTAAAGCCTAAGAACGTATAACCGTAGCGAACTGCACGTCTCAAAATTCTCCGAATGACATAGCCAGCTTTGTTGTTGGACGGAATCTGACCATCTGCAATCGTAAAGCTGATTGCCCGAATATGATCTACTATTACTCGGAAGGCAATATCAGTTTGCTCGTTTTCACCATAATTTTTTCCTGATTTCTTTTCGAGTTCAGTGATAAAAGGAGTAAAAAGATCCGTATCGTAATTGGATGATTTATGCTGAATGGCTCGAACTAATCGCTCAAAACCCATCCCAGTATCCACATGCGTAGCAGGAAGTGGTTTCAAACTTCCATCAGAAATCCGGTTGAATTGCATGAAGACAAGATTCCAGATTTCAATTACCTGCGGATGGTCATTGTTTACCAAATCTTTTCCCGGGATTGTCGCACGCTCGGCATCCGTTCGAAGATCTACGTGTATTTCGGAACAAGGCCCACAAGGACCTGTGTCTCCCATTTCCCAGAAGTTATCTTTCTTCGAACCCATGATGATTCGATCTTCGGGAAGGATCGCTTTCCAAAGATCAAAAGCCTCTTGATCCATTTTTAGATTATCATCTTTATCGCCCTGAAATACAGAAACATAAAGTCGATCTTTTGAAAGTCCATAAACCTCAGTCAAAAGCTCCCAAGCCCAAGCAATCGCCTCTTTTTTGAAATAATCACCAAAAGACCAATTCCCCAACATTTCAAACATGGTGTGGTGATAAGTATCTACACCTACCTCCTCTAGATCATTATGCTTTCCACTTACTCGCAGACATTTTTGGCTATTCGCAACCCTTGGAAACTTTGCGATTTCATTTCCTAGAAATGCATCTTTAAATTGATTCATCCCCGCATTGGTAAACATCAAAGTTGGGTCGTTTTTAACTACAATCGGTGAGGATGGGACGTACTGGTGTTGATTTGATTGGAAAAACTCTATAAAAGTACTCCGAATTTTCTTTGCTTCCATGAAGGTTTGATGCGCAATTAAGTGGCTGATAAGGCTGAAATATGCCTATTGTGACTAACAAAATTAACAAAATTAAAACGGTTGCAAAGGGTGGATTTATGGGCCGGGGAAAGTTCTATTTGAGCGGAATCAAACTTAGCGGCAATTTATTTCTCGCAGCGACGCACCGACGCGGTGGTTAATTAAGAAAACTTATTGGGAATTGGGAGAAATTTCGCTTCTAAAAAAGGCGCTAGTCTGCTCTCTAGTTGGAATAATCTGCCCTTAAAAATTGGCTCGCGGCGATGCAGTGGGGTTTAAGCTTGTTTCTATATGAAGTTGAAATTCATAAAAACTAACTCTCCAATCGTAGGAAATCATAAATTCTTGAAGATCTCGCAGCGACGAAGCTGCGCAGCGACGCAACGGCGCAAACAAGAGAAGGCATCCCACAATCAATAGGTATACTTCAGAAAACTAGCCTCTGAACGGTCTTTTATTAAAATAGCCTAAGATATAATTTCCCTTCGTCGCCGCGTGAAACAGAAATGCCTATCAGGATTGAATAGCATCGATTTTCAAGGAGGGGTTCTCCAATATTTCCAGTTTGAAGAAGTCTTAATCATGATCATGTCCGCCGCTGCGCCGCCGAGAGAAAAAGAAAACCTC
>JBBQDY010000249.1:0-5205 GCA_038320155.1 Cytophagales bacterium | reverse complement strand
GGTTGTCTTTCCAAGGCCTGGAGGTCCATGCAAAAGCACATGATCCAGTGGCTCATTCCGGTTTTTCGCAGCCGTTACGAAGACTCGCAGATTCGCCACGATCTTAAACTGACCGGTAAAGTCCTCAAAACTCAATGGCCTCAGTGCCTTCTCAAAATCCTTGTCTTTTGAGCTGAGGCTTTCTTCGCCTGCGCTTAGGTAATCTTCTCTCATGGTGAGCAAATATAGAAAATTAGACTTGCCCTAGGTAGGGAATTTCATCCGCAAGCTTTTCTCCCAAAGCGAAAAATAAGCCTTAAATTCGCAGCAAATCAAGACCCTCATGGCTTCGAACGCTCAAAAAAACACGATTTACTCGCTTATTCTCCTTGTTGTTGTATTGAGTGTTTACCTCTGGCGTTCAAGAACTGATCCTCAGGAACCTGACGAAAAAGAAATTACAGTTCCCGGGAAGGTGACCATTTCAGGTCAAACGATGGGGACTACCTACTCATTGACCTACCTAACCGAATCCGGCAAAAATCTTCAATCTTCTGTCGACTCCTTATTGGTCGTTTTCAACAACAGCCTCTCGACTTACATCCCCGATTCCGAGATTTCAAAATTTAATCGGATGGACACTTTGGCTTTTAACTTACCTTATTTCCCCCAAGTGCTTAATGCTTCAAAAACCGTCTATGAAAATACCAATGGTGCATTTGACCCTACGGTTGGCCCATTAGTGAATGTTTGGGGCTTTGGTCCCGGCGGACCTGAATTGAAAGACAGTGCAAACATTGACGTTTTGCTGAGATTGGTGGGATTTGATAAGATCAACTTTGATCAAAAGGAAGTTCGTAAAACTGTTGCGGGAATCTATCTGGACTTTTCAGCTATCGCAAAAGGACAGGGAGTTGATGTGATCGCTGACTTTTTAAATAAGAGAGGCATTGAAAATTACCTGATTGAAATCGGTGGAGAACTTGTCGCCAAAGGGGTAAATGAAAAAGGAGAGCTCTGGAAAGTGGGGATCAATCGACCGGATGAGGCTGCGAGTGCTTCTGACCTTTATAGTATCATCGCTTTGGAAAACCGTGGAATGGCTACCTCGGGGAATTATCGAAATTACTACATTAGAGATTCTGTCAAAATCTCGCATACCATCAATCCCGCCACCGGATATCCAGTAAATCACAGCCTGCTCAGCGCAACTGTTTTAGCGAAAGACTGCATGACTGCGGATGCCTATGCCACGGCTTTGATGGTCATGGGTGTGGAACGAGCAATCCGATTAGATTCTGTGCTTAGTGAAATCGAGGTCTTTTTGATTTTCGGTGATGGCAAGGGCGGATATTCGACTTTTGCCAGTGAAAGCCTCAAGCCTTACTTGTCCTTTGTACAGGAGTAGGAATATAAATGCAACATTATTGAATTTTATTACCTTTGCTCAAGTTACACCTCCAAGCTTTTATTAAAGACGCGGAGCATTCTTAGCCATGGGATTAAATTTTCTTCTTCTTTTCTTCACTGCAATGGGTGCCGGATCATTGGTTTTTTTCGCCCCAAACTTCAAAGACAAATATTTTAAACTAATTCTGGTCTTCGCAGGATCCTATTTGTTTTCCATCACAGTACTGCACCTTTTGCCTGAATTATTCTCAAGTGGATTCGATGGAGGAAAGATGGGGCTATTCATTCTGATTGGCTTTTTACTCCAACAGATTCTAGAATTTCTATCCAGCGGAATCGAGCATGGACACATCCATCAACATCATGGTGAAAGCAAAAGTGGGGTGATCACGGTTATGTTGGGACTATTTATTCACGCCTTCCTTGAAGGCACCTTGCTTTCCCATGGTAATTTGATCGATTCAGAATCTGCAGAGCAGATGCACAGCAGTCAATCCGTTTTACTGGGGATTGTCATGCATAAAGGCCCCGCAGCTTTTGCGCTAGCAGCAGTTTTGAGCAGTTCGCTTTCAAAAAAATGGACTCTGATTTTATTGACAATTTTTGCTTTGGCTTCACCAATGGGAATGTTTTCAAGTGCGTTCTTATTCGAAAATGGCATTCTGAAGAAAGAAGGAATCGGAATGCTTTATGGGTTGGTCGTTGGAGGGTTTCTACACATTTCTACCACCATATTTTTTGAGAGCAGTCCACATCACACCTTTCATTGGAAGAAATTATTGGTAAGCTTTTTCGCAGCTGGATTAGCGATCGCCTCGGAGTATTTTATTTGAAAAATTCTCTGACGGGACAAAAAAAAATTCCCGCAGATTAACACAGAAAAAGTCACAGATTTTCACGGATTTGATTTTAGTTGCTGATGGATCTCCGAAAATCCGTATTGCAATCTGTGAGGATCTGTAAGAGAGAAAGAAATCATTTCACGGATTTTATTCCCAGCATTCTTATAAATCTGTGGGAAAAAAGAAATGGGAACTTTATCAGATCGAAGACTGACTTTTTGGAAAAACCCTATTCTGCCAAAGTAAATTGGGTTGGATTCGGGACTTACCGAAAATTTTTGATTAATTCGTGAAGGATTAACCTATTCTTTTCTGAATCGTCACCAAGGTGCGCAGTCCCAATTCCTAAATAATAAAACCTGATTTGATCATGCCTAAATCCAAGATGCAACACTATTGGAGCAAAAATCTCAAAACCTTATTCTACCTTTTGATAGTCTGGTTTGTCGTCTCCTTTGGATTTGGAATACTTGGGGTTGAGTATTTGAATCAGTTCAGACTGGGAGGATTCAAGCTCGGTTTTTGGTTTGCCCAGCAAGGCTCAATCTTCACTTTTGTGATCCTGATTTTTATCTATGTAGTCCGGATGAACAAGCTGGATAAGGAATTTGATGTCAACGAGGATTAACCTAAAAAATCGATCACCCCAATGGAAATTTTAACCTGGACATACATTCTTGTAGGTTTATCTTTCGCCTTATACATCGGCATCGCTATCTATACCCGAGCAGGATCCACCAAAGAATTTTATACAGCCGGTGGTGGAGTTTCTCCTCTTGCCAACGGCATGGCTACTGCTGCAGACTGGATGTCTGCTGCTTCCTTTATCTCCATGGCCGGAGTGATTTCCTTTTCAGGCTACGATGGGTCAGTCTACCTGATGGGCTGGACTGGCGGCTATGTGCTTTTGGCGCTTTTACTTGCACCTTATCTACGTAAATTCGGGAAGTTCACCGTTCCTGACTTCGTCGGAGATCGTTATTATTCCAACAAAGCGCGAGTGGTGGCTGTCATCTGTGCGCTGTTTATCTCATTTACCTATGTTGCCGGGCAGATGCGTGGGGTGGGAATCGTCTTTTCACGCTACTTAGAAATCCCAATCGAATGGGGCGTGGTCATCGGGATGTGTATCGTGTTTTTCTATGCGGTTTTGGGAGGAATGAAAGGAATTACCTATACGCAAGTCGCTCAATATTGCGTTTTGATCTTTGCATTTATGGTCCCTGCGATCTTTGTTTCCATGCAGTTGACCGGGAGCCCAATCCCACAAGTAGGACTTGGAAGCACAGTTGCAGACGGTACTTATTTGCTGGATAAATTGGATGGCATATTGACTGAACTGGGCTTTGCCGCCTATACGAGTGGGCGAAAAGAAATGGTGGATATTTTCATGATTACGCTGGCATTGATGGTAGGTACGGCAGGTTTGCCACATGTGATTGTTCGATTCTTCACAGTACCAAGAGTGAAGGATGCCAGATTATCTGCTGGTTATGCGCTTGTTTTTATTTCGATTCTCTACACTACCGCTCCGGCCGTAGCAGCATTCGGAATCTATAATGCCATTGAATCCGTCAGTGAAAAGAAGGTGGAAAACTTACCCATTTGGGTTAATAACTGGCAAAAAACTAATCTGATTGAAGTTAATGATAAAAATGCTGACGGGATAGTGCAATACGTAGCCGACAAAGAAGCAAATGAATTTACTATCGACAAAGACATTATGGTCTTGGCTTCACCGGAGATTGCCAAGCTGCCCAATTGGGTCGTAGGCTTAGTGGCAGCGGGTGCAATGGCAGCAGCACTTTCCACCGCAGCAGGATTACTTTTGGTGATTTCTACTTCAGTCTCCCGTGACCTCTTCCGTACTTTCAATCCAACTATGTCTGAGAAAAAAGAGCTCCGAATTGCTCGAATTGCCGCCGCCGGAGCTGTAGTAGTCGCTGGCTATTTCGGGATCAATCCACCGGGCTTTGTAGCCGAAGTCGTAGCCTTTGCTTTTGGCTTGGCAGCAGCTTCATTCTTCCCAGTGATCATTATGGGTATTTTCTCAAGCAGGATCAATAAGGAAGGCGCCATTGCAGGAATGGTCGTGGGCCTGATATTTACCCTTTGCTACATCATTTTCTTCAAATTCGTCAGTCCCGAATTGAATACCAAAGCAAATTGGTGGTTCGGAATTTCTCCTGAAGGAATAGGCTCAATCGGAATGTTTCTGAATTTCTTCATCTGTATTGTAGTCTCCAAATTTACTCCTGCGCCTCCTCAAGATGTGCAGGATATGATCCAAGAAATACGGATTCCCAGAGGAGCGGGCGACGCCCAAGCGCATTAAAATTTATACGAATCCGCTTTTCTTCCAGCAGATAGGGATAAGGCATATAAAACAAGTTGGAACCTAAATTTGGGCATTCGGTCTTCTGTCCAAAAACCAAAAAAATTAATAATAGTGGCTTCGTTCCGAATAATCATATTAAATTTTAATTAACAAAAACCCATTCCCATCATGAGTGATCGAATTCATACCCTGAGCGGATACCTCTACGAATACCAAAAAAGTGTGACCCAGCCCGAAGAGTTTTGGGCTAGAATCGCGGATTCATTTCATTGGCGAAAGCGCTGGAAAGATGTGTTGAAGTGGAATTTCAAAGACCCGGATGTGAAGTGGTTTGTCGATGGAAAGCTGAACATTACCGAAAATATTTTTGAGCGGCACCTCTATACCATCGGAGATCGACCGGCAATCATCTGGGAGGCAAATGACCCGAATGAGGCGGGAAGAACACTTACTTATCGAGAACTTTTTCATGAAGTCAACCGATTCGCAAATGCGCTGAAATCCAAAGGAATCGGAAAAGGAGATAAGGTAATCATCTACATGCCGATGGTTCCGGAAGCAGCCATTGCCATGCTGGCATGTGCCCGAATCGGTGCGATTCACTCGATCGTATTTGCAGGATTTTCAAGTAATGCT
>JBBQDY010000248.1:0-5214 GCA_038320155.1 Cytophagales bacterium | reverse complement strand
CTTTTTTCGGGTAAGGTCTATCAGACTGGATTCAGTTAACATAGGTGATAAGGGTGGGGTGATAATAAGTAGGGCAATAATAAATAGGGTGCTAAGCAATAGGGTGTAATAACTACTTAACAAAACTCAGACCGAAATTATAAACAAATAAATTAACAGGATAACCATTGGTAAATAACTAAATCTAAGCGTGTTACTCAATCGATAGATGTCTAAATATTTTAGATAAAAATATGAGTGTTCGTTTTTTTGCACGTTCCAGAAAAAAGCTAAATCTTGATTCTAAATCGGATCAAATTCCCCCTTTCTCAAAGGGGGTAAGGGGGATTTTAGGAAACAGATCAGTAGTAAATATGGCAACGTGCAGGATTACGGATACTCATTATAAAAAAAACCTTTGAATCTGATCCAAAGGTTTTTTTTGACAATTTTAACACATCGAAAAGATTAACAATCTCCTCCTATCTCACAGGAAGCATCATCTGAACTATTCATAATTTGAAGGGATGGATTTTCTTTTTGATATGCTGTCCAAGCTTTTTCAAGCGTCTCAGTGAATACCTCATCGGGTTGAGCACCAGAGATTCCAAATTTCCGATCTAAGACAAAAAACGGAACACCGCGGACGTCTAGCTGTCTTGATTCGTAGATATCCCGATCGACTTCTTCATCGAAAGCTCCAGATTCCAATGCTTTCTTCACCACCTCTTCATCCAAACCGACTTCTTTCCCCAAAGCAATAAGAGTAGGGAAATCATCTACATTTTTCCCCTCGGAGAAATATGCTAAGAGTAAACGCTCTTTCATTGCATCTCCTTTACCCAAAGATGTCGCAAGGTGAATCAGTCTGTGGGCATTTCTGGTATTGGCTACTACAGCCTTTTCAAAATCAAAATCCAAACCTTCAGCTTTGGCCATTTCTACCACATTGGATGTGATCTCTTTGGTTTGCTCCATTGACCAGCCTTTCGAGTTAGCTAAATGCTCCAGCGTGCTGATTGAGGGATTTGTTTTTTGATCAGGGTTGAGTTGGAAACTTTTCCATTCGATTTCTATGGAATCCTGATGTGGAAATTTAGCCAAAGCTTTTTCCATTTTTCGTTTTCCGATGTAGCAAAAAGGGCAAACCACATCTGACCATATTTCTATTTTCATTGCATTTTCATTTACTTGATAAGAAATAGATTTTTGCTGCAAAGAGTTCAAACCCGATTGATTTGAAAAAGAAAGAATGCCCCTCCTGTGCAATGGAGATCGATGATAGCGCTGCCAAATGCCCGATCTGCCAGTTTGAGTTTCCCAAGCGCTCACAATGGATCACTTGGTTGGCAATATTTCTTTTAATTGTTTTTTTATTGAGTTTTATTTTCTAATCCAAAAAACCACCCCATGAATAAGCGAAAATTCATCAAATCACTGGCTGCTTTAGGACTCACCGCGCCTATATTTTCATCCGAAACAGCTGCACATTCTTGGGAGAGCTTGGATTTTGCTGCCGCTGACTTTTGGGAGCAGATTCGCGCCGGATATAAACTTAAACCAGATTACATCAATCTGGAAAATGGTTATTACTGTTTTTTACCGGAACAAACGCTAGAAAAATATATCAAACACATTCGGGATGTGAACTACCAGGCTTCGTACTATATGCGTACCGTCCAATTGGAAAACAAAGCAAAAAGTGCAGCCAAGTTGGCTGAGATAGTTGGTGCCAGTCCAGAAGAGATTGTTTTAACAAGAAATACTACCGAGTCCTTGGATCTGATTATTTCTGGCTATCCATGGAAATCTGGCGATGAGGCGATCGCATCCAATCAGGATTATGGCAGTATGCTGAGCATGTTTGACTTGCAGGCCAAGCGAAGTGGGATTAAAATAAACCGGATTGATATTCCCATGCATCCGGAGAATGATGAGGAGATCGTTGCCGCTTACGAAAATGCGATTACGTCAAGAACCAAGTTGATGATGATTCCTCATATTGTCAATATCACCGGTCATATTCTTCCGGTAAAGAAAATCGTAGCGCTGGCTCATACCCATGGAGTCGAGGTCATGGTAGATGGAGCGCATGCAGTTGGCCATTTTGAGTTTTCAATTTCTGATTTGGGATGTGATTACTATGGTTCCAGTCTCCACAAATGGCTTTCGGTGCCGCTTGGTGCTGGGATGCTTTATGTAAAGAAGGATCGAATTTCGAAGTTGGAACCACTCTTGGCTCCATTTGACCTGAAATTGGAGAATATTGGATACCTGAATCATATCGGTACTCATCCAGTTGCCACGGACTTGGCAGTGATCGATGCAATAGATTTTCATCAAAATATTGGTGGAAAGCGGAAGGAAGATCGCTTGCGATACATTCAGCGCTACTGGTCTGATCAGGTTCGCGATCTTCCCGGAATTCTAGTAAATACACCAAAAGAAATGCAACGATCCTGTGGAATTGCAAATGTGGGAGTTGAATCGATGAGTCCGGCTGATATGGCGAAAACCCTGATTGAGAAGTATAAAATTTTCACTGTGGCTATTGATGGAGCAGGAGTCAGGGGATGTAGAATTTCGCCTAATCTTTACACCACAGAAAAGGAATTGGATGTCTTTGTCTTTGCATTAAAGGAAATGTCAGGAAACATATAAGTCAGAGATTTTAGAATAAATAATTTAGGCCAAAGAATCCACTGTTTTTTTGACGAATTAATCGTTTTCGCTTCGATGCGTTACCTTTAATATAATTTATAAGTCGAAAGTCTATATTTTTTGCAAATTTTCTTGCAATTCCTTTTCAAAGCATTGAATTTTGCTAGCGCAATGAAAATTAAAACTCAAATAGGTTTCGGCAATAAGCAAGCTTCTCAGGAAGTAGTAGCTGCGCTTGAGTCTATTTTATTTTTTGCTCCCCTGAGGAGGTATAGGTTTTTCTTTAGGGTTTAACCCCTCGCTTTAATAAAGAATTTCCTACGTGGTAAATTCTCCCCCCTTTCATTTCTTGATCCTATCCTATCACCCGAATTCATTCGGATTTATACATGCATTTATCCATGGATAATATTTCATTTCAAATTATAGTTGCCAATCCTTCTCATAAGAAATACGCAACCACCATCACTGACGAGATGGAAAACTCTGCCAAAGCACGCGGGACTGGAATCGCCAAGCGAACGCCGGAGTATGTGGAGACCAAAATGGATGAAGGAAAAGCAGTGATAGCCTTAACCCCAGATGGAACGTGGGCAGGATTTTGCTACATCGAGGCTTGGGGACATGGAAAATACGTGGCAAATTCAGGATTAATCGTGGCACCAGAGTTTCGGAAATATGGATTAGCTCGAAAAATCAAGCGTGAAATATTCAAACTCAGCCGTCAAAAATATCCTGAATCCAAAATCTTTGGCTTGACCACCGGAGCTGCAGTGATGAAAATCAATTCCGAATTGGGCTATATCCCGGTTTCTTATTCCGACTTGACGGATGATGAGGCTTTCTGGAAAGGCTGCCAAAGTTGTGTGAATTATGAGATACTCATGAGCAAGAGCAGGCAGAACTGCATTTGTACCGCGATGCTATTTGATCCTAATGCCAAGAAAAATCATACTGAAGACCTGGCACTACGGGATGATTTCAAGAAAGAGATCAACTTGTTTAACCGCTGGGTAAGACTTAAGAAATATGTGATGCTAAAATTGACCAAATCGAAAGATTCGATCAACAGCCTCTTTTTATAACATCATCCGATTAGTCGGATAAACCTTTTAAAAATGAAAAAAATCGTTTTGGCTTATAGTGGAGGCCTAGATACCACATTTTGCGCGTTGCACCTTTCCAAAGATCTGGGCTACGAAGTGCATGCAGTGATCGTAAACACTGGAGGTTTTTCGCAGGAAGAATTAAAGGCGATCGAGATCAGGGCAAATAATCTAGGCGTTGCTTCTTTTCACATCTTAGATGTCGTGGAAGCTTATTACCAAGAGGTGCTCAAGTATTTGGTCTTTGGTAACGTCTTGAAAAATCAAACCTATCCCCTTTCCGTTTCAGCAGAGCGAATCTTGCAGGCTAAATCCCTTGCAGAATATGCAAAATCCATTGGTGCAAAAGCCGTGGCACATGGATCAACCGGTGCAGGAAATGATCAGGTTCGTTTTGATATGATTTTCCAAACGATAGTGCCAGATATCGAAATCATCACTCCAATTCGGGATTTGAAACTTTCCCGTCAGGATGAAATCGATTACCTGAAAAAGCATGGCGTAGAAATGAATTTCGAAAAAGCAGCTTACTCTATTAATAAAGGAATTTGGGGTACATCAGTTGGTGGAAAAGAAACGCTGACTTCTTCAGATTACTTGCCTGAAGAAGCTTGGCCAACGCAAGTAACTGCTCATGACCCCATAGAATTGACATTGACTTTCGTTCAAGGTGAGCTGAAAGGTGTAAATGGAAAGAATTACGAAACCGCTGTTGCTGCTATTCAGGAAATACAAGCCTTAGCTGGGCCTTATGGAATCGGCCGTGATATCCACGTTGGAGATACAATCATCGGCATCAAAGGTCGTGTAGGATTTGAGGCTGCTGCACCATTGATTATTATCAAAGGGCATCAGCTTTTGGAGAAGCATACCTTGACCAAATGGCAACTTTTCTGGAAAAACCAACTATCAGAATTCTACGGAAATCATCTGCACGAAGGCCATTACCTTGATCCAGTGATGCGAAACATGGAGGCTTTCCTAGCCGATACCCAGACTTTTGTGAATGGAGATGTTCGTGTTATGTTGCAGCCGTATCGATTTACGCTATTGGGGATTCAATCCGACAATGATCTCATGTCCAATAAGTTTGGAAGTTATGGCGAAATGAATAAAGGCTATACTGCTGAGGATGTAAAAGGATTCACTCGAATTCTAGGAAATCAAACTTCAATCTTCCATAAAGTAAACCATCCCGATGAAGCGAATTAAAACAGCCATCATCGGTGCAGCGGGATATACGGGTGGCGAATTGCTTCGGCTATTGGTTCATCATCCTGCCTGCGAGTTGGTATATGTGCATAGCAATAGTCAGAAAGGAAAAAAAGTAGCGGAAGTTCATCCTGATTTGATTGGTGATTCCGAATTGGTTTTTACTGATGAAGTGCGAACTGAAGGGATTGAAGCCGTTTTTCTAGGGTTGCCTCATGGAGAAGCGAAAGGCTTTTTGGAAAAAAATCATTTTAGC
>JBBQDY010000247.1:0-5229 GCA_038320155.1 Cytophagales bacterium | reverse complement strand
ATCGGAGGATTGGCGGGTGCGGAGTTTGGGCCAAGAGCCCCTTTTTTGGTCGCTGCCGGTCTATCTTTAGTGAATGTACTCTACGGGTTATTTGTCCTTCCGGAGTCACTTCCTGTGGAGAAAAGACGCGCTTTTAATTGGCGAAGAGCCAATCCCATCGGCTCATTGAAGCAATTGAAAAAGTATCCGGTAGTCTCTGGATTGGTGGTTTCTCTGGTGCTGATTTACCTAGCTGGACATGCCGTGCAAAGTAATTGGGCGTATTATACCATGTTTAAGTTTGAATGGGACGAGGCAATGGTCGGGTATTCCCTTGGGGCGGTTGGATTGTTGGTTGCGATCGTGCAGGGAGGTTTGATTCGAGTGGCTATTCCAAAGCTTGGAGCGTCTCGAGCCGTCTATATCGGAATCGCACTCAATGCAATTGGTCTGCTTTGTTTCGGGATGGCAACTATGGGCTGGATGATGTTTGTTTTCTTGGTTCCATATTGCTTAGGAGGGATCTCAGGCCCAGCCTTACAAGGCATTATTTCTGCTCAGGTTCCGGCAAATGAGCAGGGTGAACTACAAGGAGCATTGACTAGTCTGGTAAGCTTGACGGCTATTGTAGGGCCGGTCATGATGAATAGTATTTTCGCCTATTTTTCTTCAGACGAAGCTCCAATTTATCTTCCCGGAGCCTCATTTTATCTCGCGTCATTTTTCACTGTGGTCAGCTTATTTTTTGCTTATCGAGTACTTTCTACTCGACTGGTCGAGACGACTTAGACCTTACCAAATCTATATTAAAGCTTTGATATACTATAAGTCTATCGAGGATAAATCAGGCTGAAGATATCTTCTGTATATCCGCGAACCTGCACGTAGGCTCAACTTGGCCTCGACTTCGCTGGTCTCGGGTTATCAGGGTTTTTAAGGGCGGCGGGAACGTATCGTTTATCCTCGATTTTAGGTATCCGCCGAAATCTAGCTTTCAATACTTTTTATAGAATTCGTGGGAATTTCTCCCACTTTCGGGGCGAAACGATTTAGTGAGATATCCTTAATGTCAATTCTGCCTCTCAGAAAGCCTTAAATTCTCAATTTGGGCTGTTTTTTGCACATCTCTAATTCCTTTCTAATCAATGACCTACCCCCCAAAAAATCTCATATATTTTTTCGTTTTTATTGGGATGGAATAAAGATTTGGCTACTTTTAAGAAGAAGTGGGAAAAAGTGGGGCAAAGTGGTAGAATGTGAATTTCATTTTGTTACTTTTGCCTTTACCTCTTATTCAACAGAAATAATATCCGTAGCAAATGTTTAATGGTCAATATGATTGTAAGCTAGATCCGAAAGGACGTCTGGTCTTGCCAGCCAAAATCAAGGCGGCGATTCCAGAGTCTAATGGCGTGACGCTTATGATGCAGAAGGCCGCGGATGGATGCCTGAAAATGTATCCGATGGTGGAATTCCGAAAATTGGAAAATCAGATAAATGCACTTTCTGATCACACCGAGGAGACAAGAAGATTAAAGCGTTCCTTTTTCATTCGAATCGCCGAGGTAGATCTGGATAGTTCGGGAAGATTTCTGATCCCTAAAGCATTCCAAGAATATGCGGGTCTCGAAAAAGATGTCATCGTAATCGGCTTGGGGAGTAAAATCGAGCTTTGGAGCGCAGAGCGACTAGATGAATCCGTCATCAAAGAGGACGATATCCTGTCACAACAGATGGAAAAACATCTTTCTTAACAGCCATGACAGAGTCTATTTATCATATTCCAGTGATGCTCAACCAATGCACTGAAGGATTGGCTATTGATCCCAACGGGACCTATGTCGATGTGACCTTTGGTGGTGGTGGACACTCACGGGAGATTCTAAAGCATTTGGACAAAGGTCATTTGTATGGATTCGATCAGGATCAGGATGCGGAAGCGAATATTCCTGCCAGCGACAACTTCACATTCGTAGCAGCCAACTTCCGGGATTTGAAGAAATACCTACGCTTCTACGGAGTGACTAAGGTGGATGGGATATTGGCGGATTTGGGGATTTCTTCCCATCAGATAGATGAGCCTTCCAGAGGATTTTCCACCCGATTCAAGGGTGATTTGGATATGCGGATGGATCAGGAGGCTTCAATTTCTGCCAAAGAAGTACTGAATACCTACGAAGCAACTAAGCTTCATAAAATCTTGGGAATCTATGGTGAGATCAAGAACGCAAAGACTTTAGCTAATGCGATTGTGTCAGAGCGGTCTGCAAAACCTTTTGAAACCACAGAAGAATTCACTGCTTTTCTAAAACGATATGCCCCAAAGGGGAAAGATTTTAAGTATTACGCTCAGGTCTTTCAAGCATTGCGCATCGAAGTCAACGATGAGATCACTGCTCTGGAGGAACTCTTGATGAATGCCTTGGAGGTGTTGAAACCAGAAGGAAGATTAGTAGTGATGAGCTACCACAGCCTGGAAGATCGGTTGGTCAAGAATCTGATGATCAAGGGGAAGTTTCACGGTGAGGTGGAAAAGGATTTCTACGGAAATCTTATCCGGCCTTTAGAGCCATTGACTCGGGGAGCATTGATTGCCGATGAAGCAGAATTGGAAAAGAACCCTAGAGCGAGAAGTGCGAAACTTAGAATAGCCAAACGAACTGAAAAATGAGTCAAAATACATTCAGAAAGAAACTAAAAGCGGGAAACACCTCTAATACGGGAAGTCGGAAATCGATTTTCGCCTGGATTGAGGAGAAGCTTGATGTGACTGGAATTCTGGGTGAAGGAGTACCAGTTCAATTTGTTCCACCAATTGGATTTATCACGCTACTGGCGCTGATCTATATCTGGGGAAATCATCGGGCAGAGAATATGGTCCGGAAAATCGAGAAAGCACAACAGGAAGTAGAAGACCTTCGCGCGGATGTAACCACGCTGGAGGCAGAATATATGCTCAGCAGCATGCAGTCAGAGGTGGCAAAGCGTGTAGCTGCGCAAGGTTTGGAAGAATTGAATCAACCTCCTATTAAAATAGAAGTACCCAAGTGAACGTCAAGCAATCCATATTGATCCGAGTACGGGTGGTTTTCATCCTAATCGCTCTTGCCGCTGCAGCCATCCCGTATCGAATCGGGAAGTTGCAGTTTACGGAGGGAGATCAATGGCGTGAAAAAGCAGAGACGATCAACTTCCAGTACCGAGAAGTTCCGGCTACTCGAGGTAACATTTACGCAGGAGACGGAAGTCTTTTGGCGACAAGTTTACCTTTTTACCGAGTGGCGATCGATCCTACTATCGCAAAAGGAAGTCTTTTTAATGCAGGCTTGGATTCCTTGTCCCGGAAGCTTTCAGCTTTTTACAAGGATAAATCTGCTGCTGCTTACAAGCGAATGATCAACGATGCTCGCCTGGATAACAAGCGTTATTTGATTCTGAATAGAAAACAAATCGGATATCAAGGCATGCAGGAAATGGCCAAATGGCCAATTTTTAGAGCAGGAAGATTAGCTGGGGGAGTAATTTTTGAAAAAGTAGAAAAGCGCTATCAGCCATTTAAGTCATTGGCTAGCCGTACTGTCGGATTTATCAATGAAGATGAATACGGCGCAGGTATCGAATACAGCTTCAACTCACAACTCAAAGGAAAAGACGGGAAGGCACTGTTTCAGCGATTGGCTGGTGGGAGTTGGAAGCCGGTTTTTGATGCAGAAGATGTAAAGCCAGAAAATGGCTATGATGTCCATACTACCCTTGACGTGAATATTCAAGACGTAGCGGAGACCGCTTTACTTCGGCAATTGGTTGATCGTGAGGCTGAGTTTGGCTCGGTCATCGTGATGGAAGTGAAGACTGGCCAGATTAAGGCAATCTCCAATCTTCAGCGCAATAAAAGCGGAAACGGCTACGGCGAGAATTACAATTTTGCGATAGGTGATCAAGGAAATACAGAGCCTGGATCTACTTTCAAATTACTTTCTATGCTGGCTTTATTGGAAGAAAACAACATTAGCCTTAATGATCAGGTAGAGACAGGGAATGGCGTCCACATGTTCTACAACAGAGCAATGCGCGATGCTAAAAATGGAGGCTATGGTACCATCACCGTTCGAGAAGCTTTTGAAAAGTCTTCCAATGTCGCGATTTCGAAACTGGTTGACAGGTACTTCGGCTCCAGTCCTTCCAAATTCATAGCCTACATTGAGAAGGCCGGCTTGAATGAGCCATTTGACTTTCAGCTTGTCGGTGAAGGCAAACCCTTTTTCAAAAAACCCGGGACGAAAACTTGGTATGGGACTTCCCTACCTTGGATTTCAATCGGCTACGAGTCCAAATTGAATCCCCTTCATACTCTTGCCTTATATAATGCGGTAGCGAATAATGGGAAAATGGTGAAGCCTTATATCATCCAGAGTATTTCCAAAGGCAACCAAATTCAGGAGAACTTTCAGCCGGAAGTACTTCGAAATCAAATCGCTTCTGAAAAGACCATTAAGCAACTTCAAGAATTATTAGAAGGTGTGGTGAGTAATGGCACTGCTCGAAATAT
The DNA here is from genome assembly GCA_038320155.1 of Cytophagales bacterium. Lineage (GTDB taxonomy): Bacteria > Bacteroidota > Bacteroidia > Cytophagales > Cyclobacteriaceae > Algoriphagus. Next base: position 701 of record JBBQDY010000247.1, on the reverse strand, counting down.
TTCCAACGCTGATTATAAAATCGCAGGTAAAACAGGAACAGCCCAAAAGCTGATCAATGGCGCATACACCAAAAAGTACTACACCAGTTTTGCGGGCTACTTCCCTGCTGATCGTCCGAAGTATTCGATGATCATTGTGATCGATAGCCCAAATGGCTTTGCTGCTTATGGAGGTGACGTTTCCGCTCCGGTTTTCAAAGAAATCGCCGATCGGATCTATGCCTTGGATTTGGAATTGAATCCCGGAAGTAAGCAAACTATGGTCGCGGCAGCAGCTGAGGATCGAGGACTGCCATTTATCCAAGCAGGAAAGGTCGAAGAGCTCCAGGAGATTTTTGGTGAGTTTGGACTGAAGTCGAATACCATGAATTCTGAAGAGTGGGTGAAAACGGTCGCCTCAGATTCAGGTGTCAAACTTCATATCAACGACACTGATAAGGCAATTGTGCCTGATGTATCGGGTCTTCCACTTCGGGATGCACTATTCATTTTAGAAAATAAAGGGTTGCAAGTTAACTATTCAGGAAAAGGTCGTGTGAAAGCACAGTCGCTTCTTCCCGGAACAAAGCTTAGCCCGAATGCCACTATTAACCTTGTCTTGGGCTGATGAAGATATTTAAGGACATATTATATAAAGTGTCATTGACTTCTACTGTGGGAAACATGGAGGTCAAAGTGAATGCACTTGCCTTTGATAGCCG
>JBBQDY010000246.1:0-5237 GCA_038320155.1 Cytophagales bacterium | reverse complement strand
ATAACTTTTAACCTAAATTTTAAACTTATGATCAGAAAAGCAACTGCCGTCTGGAACGGAACAGGAAAAGAAGGAAAAGGTCACTTGACCACCGATAGCACAGTCTTAGATAAGACGCAGTATTCATTCAATACTAGATTCGAAGATGGTAAGGGTACAAATCCTGAAGAACTTATTGCTGCAGCGCATGCTGGCTGTTTTGCCATGAAACTGAGCTTTAACTTAAGTGAGGAAAATCTCGATCCTAAGGAACTAAACGTCACTTCCCATATTACTTTTGAAGATGGAGTTTTGAAAAAATCCCACCTTGTCCTCAAAGCGCAGGTTGAAGGAATCAAAGAAGATAAGTTTGCTGAATTGGTAAAGGACGCAAAAGAAAACTGCCCAATTTCCAAAGCATTAAACATGGAAATAAGTGTGGAACACACGCTCAATGCTTAATTCAAAAGGAATTTGATACTGAAAGCAGGTGTGAAAACCTGCTTTTTTTATGCCCAGCGAAATTTTCTCCAGGCCTCCTGCTTTTTTTCATCTAAGAAAGTCCAAGCTAAAAATCTGCTTTTCTTATTTCCCTGAGCCATTTCAAAAACTTTTTGAGAATGAACCCCATTCTGCTTTATTGCTTTTTGGAGGGCTTTAAGATGATCTGACTTTGACACCAAGGTGGTAAACCAAAAAACCTGATTTTTAAATCCGACGCTTTCGGTAATCATATTTTGGATAAATGTCATTTCTCCACCAGCTGTCCAGAGTTCAGCTGCTTGGCCTCCGAAATTTAAAACTGGTTTCAGATTTACTTTTCCAGTCAGATTTCGAATCTTTCGCTGACTGCCTTCTCGAGCTGTATTTGCAGAATCATGAAAAGGTGGATTGCAGAGGGTAAAATCATAGAATTCTTCTTTTTGAATAATTCCTTCGAAAATCTTGGAAGCATCTTTTTGGGCACGAAGCTCAATCTTCGGTTGAAATGAAGGGTTCCCAATCAAAATCTGTTCAGCTAAAGCAAGGGCTTTTGGGTTCAATTCAGAGCCAGTCATCTTCCAGCCTTGAATCGAAACTGCCAAAAGCGGGTAGATTAAATTAGCTCCGGTACCGATATCCAATCCTTGAACTTTGGATCGATCAGGTAGTTTGTCATCATTACTTTGCGCCAGCAAATCTCCTAAATAATGGATGTAATCTGCTCGACCCGGGATAGGCGGACAAAGAAAGTCATCTGGAATTTCCCAATGATCAACTTGGTAAAAATGCTTCAAGAGTGCTCGATTGAGTGCCTTTACGGCTTTTGGATCCGAAAAATCAAGGGTATGGTTTCCAAAAGAATTGACAAAAAGATGTCTTTCTAGTTCAGGGCAGGTTTTGATTAGTGCTTCTAAATCATAGCTTCCCTGATGAAGGTTTTGAGGATGTAAACTTGCCGCTTTGTTTGACTTTTTTGGGCTATCCATAAGTGAAAAATTCTCCCTAAATCAGTTCGATTTTGGCTATCTCCAGTTTAAAAGTTTGCGGTTTTTTGTTTCCTATCAGAAAGGCAAGCTGCCTGATTTGATCCGAATCAAAATATGGAATTGATAGTTTTCTTCCTCGAAAAGCCGGGTACATGGATGAAAGCAAGATCTCAATTTCTTCCCAATCGCCAGTGGTCTCGAATTCCGAAATGTAAGAATGCCTGTCGTCATTGCTGGATTTGATTCGAAACTGGTAGGCTTTGCCATCTCCTTTCAAGGTCAGTTTAACTTTGGTGTGACCGTTTACTTTTGCATTGAGCCGATGCTGTATAGAGGAAAATCCACCATTATTTTCGAGTGATACTTTTCCTTCAAAAACACCATTTCCCGCCTCATTGATGGAAAACCCACCATCCGAGCGACCGCCCATGACCACATCATCGACTACTTGCCAATCTGATTTGGTGCTATTAGAATTAAAATCATACAGCATAAGCGAGGTAATTATAATGGGAAGTATAAGTATTGCTTTCACACTCTTAAAAGCAATGCTTTTATTATTTTGTTCATTTGAATTAACCTTTACTTGTAAGATGTAAAACCTTCGATGCCAATCCCGCTAGTCACTAGCGAGAGATCTCAAAGATTGGCATTTGACCTTTGATGTTTTTGATATCTACAAGCTTTGATAAGCTTTTAGAAAAAACCTTTGAGGTCTGAAAGCTTTTGCATAAAAGGCGAAGTTGGAAATTATGAACGCAAAGGTTGACCTTGCCAACTCTGCCAACTGCCGACTGCCAACTGCCAACTGCCTACTGCCTACTGCTCCCTGCCGACTGCCCACTGCCCACTGCTTCCTGCTCCCTGCCAACTGCCAACTGCCTACTGCTCCCTGCAAACTGCCGACTGCCGACTGCCCACTGCTCCCTAAAATGCTCAGTCCACTTCAAAGATCAACTTCATCGTAATCGAAGCGGTCTTGTTTTTATCGGCGGTATTGAATGTGCCTCCCCAAGAATAGTCTTCGCCGGAGTTTTGACCAGTAATTTGGAAGATCCCCATATTGGCCGAGATTAGATCACCGAGGCTTCCTTTTGAGTTTTCTGAAATCCGCTCAGCTCGGATGGTGGCGTCTTCAGTAGCTTTAGCGATCATCTCAAGCTTGAGAGATTCCAGCTCGGTGTAATAATAACGTGGATTTTGGGAGTAAAATGTAATTCCCTGATTCAATAGCTCGGTGATTTCTCTGGAAATTTTCTCGACTTTCTCCACCTCTTTGGATTCAATTTTCAGGGATTGATTCAATTGATATCCAGTGAAAGTTTGGCCGAGAAAGCGACCGTCGTCGGAATAGTTTTGCTGATATTGAGGATTGGTGGAAACGGCATTGAAGATGAGTTGATCCTCAGGAATTCCTTTGGATTTCAAATAGGTGGTGACCGCTTTTTTATCCGATTCTAGATCAGTATAGGCTGAGGTTAAGTCTTTGCTTTCCCTACTAAAATTTCCTTCCCAGACGATCAGATCAGAAGTAAAATTACTTTCACCTAAGCCTGTGACGTTTATAGTACCCTGTGGGCGATTACGATTAATGACCGCATTGCCTAAAATAAATGCAGCAATGATGATGGCAAGAGCAAAGAGAAGAGCTGGGAGGTTATTTTTCATTTGGAAAAAATTAGTCTTGAAAATAAGAATTTCAAATCATGGGAACAAAAAGCCTTCTGAAAAACGAAAAATACGTTGGTTTAATTGGAAATTAGATTGATTTGAGAAAGTTCAACTCCGATTTGGTGAATACCTTCAATTATTTTTTTTGTCTGCTTTTCTGATGGTTTTTTCTGACCCTGAACATATTGTGAAAGTAAGCTTGGATTTAGCCCAATTTTTTCTGCGAGGAATTTGGCATTTAATACTCTGTAGTTCTGGAAAAATTGCTGAAAATCGATATCAAATTTCAGGTCTTTTCGAGTAACTGTAATTAATTGATCCTCAAAATAGAACAAGGAAGCTTCGTATGCATTTTCAATCAATTCGAGTATTGTTCTTCCAGTAGTGAAAATCGGAAATTTTTTAGAATAGGCGGAAAAGCCTGTTTCAGTCTTTTCCAAAGTCATGACAATAGGTTTTTCTAGATTCTTCATTTCGGTACAATTTAAATTCCAGCGTCTTTTTTAAGTTTCATCTCCAAGCCCTTTCCTACTTCACTACTTCCATGATTAGGAACTATAAGGATTCCCCTTTTGAAGGGATGTCTCATGTTGATATGAGATCTTTTTTGAGAAACTGCATACCATCCATCTTTTTGTAAGAGCCTCAAAAGCTCTGAACTTTTCATAACGGAAGGAACGAAAAAAGATTCCAAAAAGTAAATTAAAATTTACTTTTTTTACAAAACCCGCTGCTTAAATTCCTGTGATTTTGGATTCTCTAAATCTATCAAATAGCCATTGATCACTGCATATTTCAGTTTCCCATCATTCGCCAGAAAGAAGTTAGGAGTAGCGCCTGTCATCCAACCCTGACTTAGCTTTTCGGTGCTAGCTAAAACGTTGATCGGTAACTGATGGAGGGTGTTTTTGACAGTATTTTTCACTTTTACAGCCAGATAGCCTTCTTTAAGAAGTTCCAGCGCTTTTGCGGCTGTGATTTGATCGATCGAGGAAAAAGTGCTCTGATAGACTTTCCCTTCTGTGTAGCGCATTCCTGTAGCATCCAGCGTTTCCATTCCAAAAAACACCTGCATATCGCCAAGATCTTCTATTGAAGAGTTCATATAATACGTGCTGTCAGCAGTCACATCTCTTCTTCTAATCGCTAAATCGACTTGGTAGAATTTTCCACCAACCGGAACTTCTACTTCTTGAAGTATCAAGTCCATTAGCTGAACATCATTATCGCCAATGGCGAAATACTGCTCGGTGGTATATTGCTCGTAGCCTTTGGTCGCGATCTGATGAAGGGCATTCAGAATGATCATAAAATTCAGCTTGCGGATATATTGCTTCTCCGGATCGTTGGTATATCCTCCCGACTCGATTAAGATAGTACTCGTTCCCCATTTCTGAATATTATCCCCAAAAGCCCGAGGTTCGAAAGCGTCATCATACTTTCCTACCTGTCCGGGAATCACCTTTTGAAGGACTTCATTCATTCCAGCGATGGTCTGCATGGCTCTTTTTCGAACATCGTTGATCTCTGTCGCTTCATTATAGGCTGGTGCCAAAACTGAAATAGTTGCTTGCTTTGGCGTATTGTGTACATTGTAGTAGATCTGCTGATCGTGAAGATTGAAGCCAAATTCTGGCTCGAAGTCGTCTCGTGCGTTTTTTAGGATTTGCGCCTCTGGCGAAATTTGGGAGACCGCATCCCGGTTGAGATCGATGTCCAGCGCATTTCTTCGCTTAAAAGCTTCTGCCCCATCTGGGTTGATCATCGGAATGAATTTGATCTGGAGCTGATCTTTCAATAGCGTACGCAATTCATCATACTCATCACCGCTTGCCTTTAGGAAATTGAAAAGATCAAATAAGGACATCGTTGCGGTACTTTCGTTACCATGCATTTGCGACCAAAGCATCACTTTCGTTTTTCCTGAACCCCAATCCAAAGAAGAAACACTTCGCCCTTCAATCGATTCCCCTAATTTTTCCAGTTGAAAGGCATCCGCATGTTTTTGGATTAAAGGTTGGAGGTCTGCATGTTTGAACCTTCTGTGGGTAATGGCTGATTCGAGGTAGCGCTCCTGTGCAGCTTCCAAAGCTGAAATTGAAAGCGGCTCGAAACTCT
>JBBQDY010000245.1:0-5263 GCA_038320155.1 Cytophagales bacterium | reverse complement strand
CACCTCGGTCTGTGCCTGCACTTCCGGTAGGCGGGTCTCCACAGAATGAAACCCCAACACAAAAGAGCGAAAGGTCGGTGGAGACACAGACCTTGGACAATTTTCAGTTTTTGTCTTATGGTCGCCTTCTTGAGCGGAAGGGTTTTCAGGATGCGATTTGGGCTTTTTCGGAATTGGTGAAGACTTACCCGAATTGCAGCTATACGATTTATGGAGAAGGGCCTTACCGATCACAGTTGGAGTCTTTGATCCAAGATCTGAACCTTCAGGAGCAGGTAAACCTTCCCGGCAAGGCACCGAATCCCACTGACTTACTGCTCACTGCCGACTGTTTTTTGTTCCCCAGTTGGTACGAAGGTTTTTCAGGAGCTTTGGTCGAAGCCATGATGGCTGGGATTCCGATTATCGCTTCGGATATTCCAATGAATTTGGAGGCTATTCGAGATCAGGAATCTGCGTTGGTTTTTCCGGTTGGGGACCGAGAAAACCTGGCTGCCCAAATGACCTTTGCAATCGAAAATCCAGATCGCATGGCTGAACTAGGTGCTGCAGCGAGGGTAGAGGCTAGGGAAAGGTTTGATATTGAGAAGATCGCAAAGGAGTATGAGGGGGTTCTCTGCGTCATTGCGAGAGGAGGCGTCATTGCTGAAGGAGGCGTCATTGCAAGAGGAGGCGTCATTGCGAGGAAATAGAAAGATTTCTGAATTTTAAACGGTCTTTCATTTCCGAAGCAATCTGTTCACAGCGGGGAAGATTGCTTCGACCTTCGTGTCATTGCGAGGAAATAAGTGGATTGTTGAGTTAAAGCGAGATTTCCATATATGACTTTTCAGGAGGAGTACATTAAATTTTTGGAGGAATATGAAATTGAATATGACCTGAAATATGTGTGGGATTGAATTACACTTTGGAGGTGAATACCAATCGTGCCGTTGGCACTCTTAATATATTGGGGTGCTTATTTTACCCCGAATATCGCTGCGCTGCATTCGGGGCTATTACCGGTTTTGCCTTTGGCAAAAGGTCATTGCAGCTGAAATCTGAAATTATAAGATCATAATCGTGCTGCATCTTTTATTATATCTGAAGGGGGGTAATTGATTAAAGAAACATTTTAATCAGTCAAAATCTCTGCAAATGCGACTTTATATAAGCCCACCGATTCGGCAGGAAGTAACAATTTTGTGTTATCAGTTAAAAATTGGATGGAGCGTACAAATGCTATGGGTATTTCTGCAAAAGCTGGAAGATATGGTGGAACTTTCGCACATAAAGATGTGGCTTTTCATTTTGGAATTTGGATTAGTCCAAAATTTCAGCTTTTAGTAGTAAAGGAATATCAACGCATCAAAGAAGATGAAAACAATCGCTTAAAACTTAACTGGGACTTCCAACGAACGCTCTCCAAAGTCAACTACCACATCCACACCGATGCCATCAAGGAAAACCTAATCCCAGAAAAAGTAAGTGCGAAACAGAGCTCAATCATCTATGCCACTGAAGCAGTGTTTTGAATAGGACGCTATTTGGGATGACAGCTAAACAGTGGCGGGAAGCCAACCCAAGTCTGAAAGGAAATGTAAGAGATTACGCTACTATTGAACAGCTGGTAGTTTCATCAAATATGGAAAGTACCAATGCCTTACTGATCCATCAAGAAACCAACCAATCTGAACGCCTGATCCAGCTGAATCAGTTATCGATCACGCAATTGAAATCACTGGTTCAACATAAAAAAGCGATTAGTCAGCTGAATAAGTGACTTTTTATATTGATTGACTATTAATTGCAAAAAGTGCGTTCCTGTTAACTAGAGTGAAAAATTGCCAAACGAGACATTTGCTGTTCAAAATGATCTTATTTCAAAGACCTAGTTGTTTTTAACTGCACCAATAGCTAAGTTCACCATTGCAAAAGGGGTCACAATTAGACCCTAATCGCAATCCAACACTTACTAATGGCAGAGCAATACAAATACATCGACACTTTCATTGACACCCTGCGCGCAGATGGAAAGTATAGCTTCACCACCAATGGCCTACATCTGCAATTGGGTATATCAGAGAATGCCTTAAAGAAATCCTTGCAACGGCTCAAAAAACAAGGGGCCATAACCAGGGTACGAAAGGGATTTTATGTGATTGTCACACCCGAGTATCGCTCAAGGGGTGTCATTCCGACTAGTTTTTATGTGAATGATTTAATGAAATTCCTCTCTAGAGATTACTATGTAGGATTGCTGAATGCAGCCTCTTTTCATGGCGCAGGGCATCAACAGCCTCAAAGCTATTCGATTATAACTGAAGGACTTGCTTTACGGGCAATCTCCTCTGAAACCGTAAACATCACTTTTTACCTAAGAAAGTCCTTGAACATGGATGGGATTATCAAGAAAAAAGTAGATACAGGCTATATCAATATTTCTTCTCCTGAATTAACTGCTTTGGATCTAGTCAACTACTATCAAGAAGTGGGCGGATTAAATCGGGTCGCAACTGTACTGGAAGAATTACGGCAAATTCTCCAAGTCGACAAATTGGTCGAATGTGCAAAAAAATACGAGCAGGTAACTGTGGTGCAGCGACTAGGCTACCTATTGGAAAGTGTATTAAACGAAAAGGAACTGAGCGATGGACTGTACAACTACCTTGAATCTCTTGACTCCTACCCCACCTTACTCCGTCCACAAAAGACGAAGCCAGACAAAATGACAACAGGAAATCGCTGGAAAATTGTTGTCAATACAGAAGTTGAAACCGATATATGATCCCGCAATCTTATATAACAGCATGGCGCAAGCAGGCATCTTGGCAGGGAAACTACCAGGTGGAACAGGATTTAATTATCCATCGCGCATTGGTTGATTTATTTAAAGATGATTTTATAAGAGAGCGATTGGCATTTCGAGGTGGAACTGCCTTACACAAACTTTTCCTAGCCCCCGCAGCCAGATATTCGGAAGATATTGATCTAGTACAGATAAATGCAGAACCATTCGGACCCATCATCAATCGAGTCAGGGAACGCCTTGCTTATTTGGGAACACCACGGATAAGACAAAAGCAGCATAACAATTCAATCGTATATAGCATCCAATCAGAGGAAGAGGTAACGATAAAGCTAAAAATTGAAGTCAATACCCGAGAATACTTTTCAATCTATGGAATACAACATGTCCCCGTCCGATTAGAATCTGAATGGGAAAGCGGGGAAGCTTTAGTTGCAACTTATGAATTGGATGAATTACTGGCTACCAAACTTCGGGCTTTGTACCAGCGCAAGAAAGGTCGTGACCTATTCGACCTATAGTACGAAATGAATAATGTAGCCGTCAATGTAGAAAGGATTATTAATGCCTTCCACCATTACCTAGCAGCAGAAGGTAATAAAGTGACCCAAAACCAGTTTATCGAAAATATGGAAAAGAAAATTCTGGACCCCGATTTTCAGGGCGAAATGAATGGATTACTGACAAGTGGAATCGATTATGAGATAGCGGAAGCATACGAATTTGTGAAAACTAACCTTTTGGCGAAGATTTAAACTTCATATAATTGGGAAATTTGATTTCCCTCAAGGTTGGATAAATGTTTCAAAAAGAGATATTTGTATAGGTGAAAAATCTCCTTAATCAACTCTGTCAAGTCGGAAAGTCTCTAATTTTTTCTCAAATGAAATCTCTGGTTCAACATAAAAAAGCACTTAATCAACTAAATAAATAACTATTTGAATCGATTGATTATCTTCACCAGAAGCAAAATCGCTAGGACCAGTGCGGATATTAGCTTTGGCATTACGATGATCGAAGCCGGAATCCACCGAGTGGTGCCAGTGGATTTAAGGGAGTTGACTTTGCCTCATTACGATGGAAGAACGACTCATGCAATCATTCGATGATTGTCGGTTATCAGTTTTGAGCTGTTGGTTTGTGAGTGATCTAAAATTTAAAATGAACAATTGGAGGAAATGCGTAATTCAGGCTGACGTCAAAAATTGCATTTGTGCACGACCTACATTAGAGTTTTAAATACTTGGGAACATATAAACGATCCCGGTTTTAAACCCCTCGAATTCGAGGGGTTTAGAAAAGTATTCAGATCTATTTTTGACACACTTAAATTATTCTGACTATGGCAATGAACAAAAAATTAAATATTGAAGGTGTTAAAATTTCCATTATCGCCCAAAATGATAGCGATTATATCTCATTGACAGATATGGCTAAAAGCCAATTGCAGGAGGTTATAATTATTAAGTGGCTTAGTTTAAAAAGCACGATTGAATATCTTGGCGAATGGGAAGCTTTGTACAATCCGAATTTTAATTATACCGAATTCGGTACAATTAAAAATTCGGCAGGAAGTAACAATTTTGTGTTATCAGTTAAAAATTGGATGGAGCTTACAAATGCTATAGGTATTTCTGCAAAAGCTGGAAGATATGGTGGAACTTTCGCACATAAAGATGTGGCTTTTCATTTTGGAATGTGGATTAGTCCAAAATTTCAGCTCTTACTAGTGAAAGAATATCAACGCCTCAAAGAAGATGAAAACAATCGCTTAAAACTTAACTGGGACTTCCAACGAACGCTCTCCAAAGTCAACTACCACATCCACACCGATGCAATCAAGGAAAACCTAATCCCTGAGAAAATAAGTAGTAAGCAAAGCTCTATATTTATGCCAGCGAAGCTGATGTCCTAAATACGGCCTTATTCGGAATGACTGCCAAGCAATGGCGAGCGGATAACTCAAGTCTGAAAGGAAATGTAAGAGATTACGCTACTATCGAGCAATTGGTAATTTGAACGTTTGATACAACTTAACCAATTGGCGGTCAACCAAATCAAATCTCTTGTTCAACATAAAAAAGCCATAACTCAACTAAATAAGTAACTTTTTGAGTCGATTGATTATCTTCACCCAAAGCAAGAGCGTTAGGAACAGCACGGATAGTAGCTTTGGCATTACGATGATCGAAGCTGGAATCAGCCGAGTGGGGCCTGTGGATTTAGGGGAGTTGGCTTGAAGGCAGAGGCTGACAAAAGATGACAAAAACATTAAATTATAATAAGGTCTAAAATAATTCAACCTAGAATTGTCTAATAAATAGGAAAATTGAAGATGAAATTAAAGGAACAAATTACGGTTGATGAAATTTTCGGAAAAAAATTCCAAGTCCGAACTGTTCAAGCATTAGGATATGGGGAAGCTGCCCTCACACATTATTTAGAAAATAATGAAATGCCTGAGGGAGAAATATA
>JBBQDY010000244.1:0-5289 GCA_038320155.1 Cytophagales bacterium | reverse complement strand
GTCCTGATCAAAGTTGAAATGGTCATCTTCATTGAACACAATCGGCTTTGGTGTATATCCAACCACGTTTCTAGTGTCTTCGACCATCACTGCGATTCGCTTCGGGTCTTTCACCCCATTGCCATGAAGTAAAATGTAATCAGATGCTCGAACGACATTTTCCAAAGGAATCGCACCACCTCCATAACTCGTGCTGACAAGTAACCTTCGCCCTGATTTGGCAGGTTGTTTCATCAATTCGATCAGCTCATGAACCCGCTCTGGTTGCAAGATCGCATGGTCGTATCGGATATTGCATTCATTATTCACTTCGATCAATACATTTCGATAATCCTTTTTCAGCAACCAATCTCGCATACCTGAAACTGCTTTGATAACCGCTTTTTCATCTTTCAGATTTTCATCCTGACCAAAGTAAAAAAGACCTAAAATCGGAACCATCCCCAATCGATCTGCTTCATCCATGATTCGCTCCAATCGAGCCAAATAGGCTTTTCGCATTTTCCCTTTTTCGTCAAAAGCTGAATTGATCCAAGGCTGATTTTGTGAATAGCCAAAAGGGCTCCCTCCTTGCAGGTTGAGCGTAAATGAAAGCATTCCATAAGATTTCCATTCGGCCATATGCGAGATAAACTCATCCGTATTTCGATCGGCGTCCCAAGTCTTGGTGTCGGGATATTCCCAATTGTACTGAGTCTCTGGGTTCAGATCGTCGAAGATCCCCTGAACCATTCTCGAATTCATCAAGAGACCTTCGACCATTTTCCCCTTCCAGGTTCTTCCTTCATAGGTAGGTTTTCCATCGATGAAAAATTGGGCACCTCTTATTTCAACTTCAGTTTGTGCGACTGTGGGGATAATGCTGAGTCCAGTCAAAATTAAACTTCCGATCAGGCAGATTGTAAGATTTTTCATAAGCTTGAGAAATGCTTCATTAACTTAAAATTATGTGAGAAAGTACCCAAAACTTATCAAAAAACATATGGAACAAGTCTCTTTTCCCTTTTTCAAAATCAGTGTTACCATTATATTAAATGAGAGTTTTTTTGTTAAACTAAGCTTAATCGGAAAGAGTCGTGAGATGGGCTTAGTAAAGCTACTTTTGAGACATACAGCAAAACTTTTTAACTCCTTGCATTTATTTTTTACCCCGGCGAAAGTCGGGGTTTTGCTTTTTATACCTTTAAATTGACTAAAGGCGCTTTTTCCCCTGAATACTTAAAGTCTAGCAGAAAGGCTCATTTAAGGCTTTGCAAAGCCTAAATCCTCGCTTAACTTCGTACTCAAATCCTACACTAATGGCCGAATTGACCCAGACCACCCACTTGAATTTCGATCGAAAAAACTATTCTGACAAGACCCTACTTTCCCTTTACGAATCGCTGATCATGCCTCGTCGAATCGAGGAGAAAATGTTGATTTTACTTCGTCAAGGCCGGATTTCTAAGTGGTTTAGCGGTTGGGGACAAGAGGCAATTTCCATTGGAGCGGTGAATGCTTTGGCAGCAGATGAATACATCCTACCAATGCATCGGAACCTGGGAATCTTCACTGGCAGAAATATGCCGCTAGAAAAGCTATTCTCCCAGTTTCAAGGCAAAGCATCCGGCTTTACCAAAGGGCGTGATCGTTCATTTCACTTTGGAAGCAATGAACATCACATCGTGGGAATGATCTCCCATCTCGGACCGCAGTTGGCTATCGCCGATGGGATTGCCTTGGCAGACACCCTTTCCAAAGAAAAGAAAGTCACGCTGGTTTTTTCAGGAGATGGAGCAAGTTCCGAAGGTGATTTCCACGAAGGACTTAATGTCGCGGCAGTCTGGAAACTTCCTGTGATTTTCGTGGTGGAGCACAATGGTTACGGACTTTCCACGCCAAGTGAGGAGCAATTTGCTTTCAAATTTTTCACTGAAAAGGGTCCTGGATACGGAATGGAGACACTTCGGATCGAGGGAAATAATGTCTTGGAAGTATATGATGCGATCAAAAATTTAGCTGAAGACATTCGCCAAAACCCAAGACCGGTACTCGTTGAGGCGATCACTTTCCGAATGCGTGGGCATGAAGAAGCCTCTGGAACGAAGTACGTACCCAAGCAATTGATGGAAGATTGGGCAAAACTCGATCCGGTCGATAATTATGAAGCTTACTTAGAAGAGATTGGAGTGTTGGATGAAAAAACCAAAGATCACATCAATAAAAAAGTCAAAAATGCGATCAATGATGGTTTGGAAATCGCATTTGCAGAAGAGGGCATCCAGCCGAATTTAGAACTGGAGTTAAGCGATGTCTATGCGCCATTTTCGCAGCAAGTCATTTCTCCAAGTCAAGAGGGTACAAGATCCGAAAAACGATTTATCGATGCCATCTCAGATGGACTAAGGCAATCTTTGGAAAAATATCCTAACCTCATCTTGATGGGACAGGATATCGGAGAATATGGCGGTGCTTTCAAAATCACCGACGGCTTCAAAGCCAAGTTTGGTGGTGATCGTGTTCGAAATACGCCGCTTTGCGAAAGCGCAATTATCGGGGCTGGATTGGGACTTTCCATCAAGGGCTTTAAATCCATGGTGGAGATGCAGTTTGCAGATTTCGTCACGGTAGGCTTTAACCAAATCATCAATAACCTAGCGAAAATCCATTACCGCTGGGGTCAAAATGCTGACGTAGTCGTGCGAATGCCCACCGGCGCAGGAATGTCTGCTGGACCTTTTCACTCTCAATCGAATGAAGCTTGGTTTTTTCATACCCCCGGATTGAAAATCGTCTACCCTTCCAATCCATACGACGCCAAGGGAATGCTCAACGCAGCCTTGGAAGATCCAAATCCCTACCTCTATTTTGAGCATAAAGGCATGTACCGCTCCATCAGTGCAGCCATTCCAGACGAATACTACACGGTAGAAATCGGGAAAGCAGCTTTAGCCAAAACCGGAGATCAGATTTCCATCATCACCTACGGCATGGGTGTTCATTGGGCGCTAAAAGCAGTGGAAGAATTAGGGATCTCTGCTGACATCCTGGATCTGCGTACACTTTTACCTTGGGATCAGGAAGCGGTGAAAGCCACTGTTAAAAAAACAGGGAAAGTGATTTTCCTTCAGGAAGATTGCCTGACAGGTGGAATAGGCGCGGAGATCTGCGCATGGATTTCGGAGCATTGCTTCCAAGATTTGGATGCGCCTGTGATGCGTGAAGGAAGCTTGGATACGCCTGTTCCGTTTGCGTCAAGCTTAGAAAAGCAGTTTCTTCCGGTCGATCGGTTTAGGGCAAAGCTCCAGGAGTTACTGGAATATTAATTCAATTTCATAAGCTTGAAATTTTGAGTTGGAGCTTGATCAGCCTAAATCTGCTTTCGGAGTAATTCTAAAAACCTACGGTCGAGCTTTTCTCCATACCAATCTTCATAGTCCACATCTTGCCGTCCAGAATTCAGCACGCCAAAAGCTCCCGAAAACTCCCAAATTCCAAATCCAATTTCATTCTCTTTTAGCACTGTAAGCACGTCGCCAAACCATGCTAAAAAAATGTCATGGGGTGTCTTGTTATAGCAGCCACACTCGCCACAATGGACACCGACTCCTTGCTCAATAAGCGCCCTCCATGGTGAATAATAAGCTCTGATATTTTCAATGTCCAAGGTTTTCTCACCTTGAAATAAAGGCCAAGTGATAGGAGGTACAGCTTCCGGATCTTTGTAAACCCAGCTTGCTTTATAATGAGAAATCGGAAAAGGGTGATACCCTCTGCAACTTTGGGAAAGGTCTAGATCTGCCAGTTCCGGGACTGCTACTCCTCCACCATTATTCCCGTCAGCGATTACGATTCGGTTGCGCTTTACAGACTTGATAGTTTCCAAGGCAGCTTTCGCTACTCGGCGGTAATCTGCCACATCTACCGCACCACCACGGGAATGCTGATCATTGGGATCTTCCCGCTGAAAAGGCTCATTAACCAAGTCAAAGCTTAATTTCTTTTTCGAAATTCCTTTGTAGCGTTTAGCCCACATCTCCCAATGGGCGCAAAATGCATCCAGCGCTTCCTGATCTTTCCAAAGATTATACGGCTCCTCAAAACCGGCATTGATGCAGAATCCCGGTGCTCTATGCAAATTCAAACTCACATGAAGCCCCTGATCTAGACATCGCTCGACAAGCTGATCTACTTTTTCAAGTCGACTTTCGTCAAAGTTCATCACCTCATCCGGCTGTATAGCTCTGGACCGATCAAAATTCAAGTAGTTCGGGTAAGCCATAGGAATCCGAACGAAATCAAATCCCCAATCTGCGATCCACTTCAGATATTCAGGTTTGGTCGGTCTTCCCTGATCAGGGTTATGTGAGAAAAAATCCAGAAGGTTAAATCCCTTCCAAGCGGGAAGGTTGTTTTTGGGTTTAGCAATATCGGCAAAAGCCGGAAAGGAGCCAACGTTGGCCAATCCAAGTCCTGCGCCAAATAAAGTAGACTTTTTTAGAAAATCTCTGCGTGAATCAGAATCCATTCTTTGGTAGGTTTGAGATTAGAAGCAATCAAAATACAATTTTTAAATCCAGCCTTGATCCCGTTACAAAATTTTGTGAAAAATTTTACTGCATCTCAATTATAGGAGGTGAGAAATTTAAAGTCAATTTTTTCAACTCAATTTCCTGAAAGAGCAACTTTCCCCCCTTTTGATCACGTATGATTGAAGATCTTTAGACTTATGCGAAAGACTTTATTTTTAATTTATTTCATTTTACTCAGTAGTTATTCCCAAGCTCAATTCTTCCTTGGTGGTGCACATTTCAACGGAAGTTCTTCAGTCGGGAATCTTAAAAAAGAAGCTGGCTCGGTTTTCTTTCCCACAATTTCCGGATTTATGCTCTATGAATTTGAGCAAGCACCCATACAAATTGGCTTAGACCTTGGATACGGGCTCTATGGAAGCAAGCTGGAAAAGCGAACAGATTTATACCCGGGATTTAACGATGAGTTGAGGCTGCGAAGAAATAACCACATCGCTACAGGATTTGTCACCATGCGCTACCTGCCTCTTGTACAGGCAAAACTCACCCCCTTTCTAGAGGCGCAATTTGGAGCCAATTACCTGTTTACAAATTATCTAATCCGAGCAACTATCGAGGATGAACCAATCGAAAAAGAGGTAGAGCATAGTGATTGGGCAATAGCTTATCGAGTTGGTGCGGGAATCCAGATTCCTTTGCCTTTTTTGGATAGCAGCACTAAGCTGGAATTTAAAACTACCTACCAAACCAGCAACAGCATTCGGTTTTTGACCAAAGG